>JADYYL010000437.1 GCA_020853655.1 Deltaproteobacteria bacterium | reverse complement strand
TTCCTCGTCCTCGGTCTCCGGATGAGCAAGTTGCGCAGCCTCGCGATTGATTCCACCATCGGCAACGGCAGTGAGCTTCTGGTCCGCGGCTTTCTCTTCTTGGAGCGTTTCTTCCAGGATCTCAGCAGTGTCGTCGTGGCCCATTGCCTTCGCCCAGGCGACAAGGGTTCCGTAGGCGGCCATCTCGTAGTGCTCCACTCGTTGCGCAGAGGCGATGATGCAACAGTCCATAGCGGTGTCGTCGAAGTCCTCTTCCATCACCGCCTTGCCTTCCTCGATGATACCCGCAACGCCGTCGCAATGCTTTCCCTTCGGCTTCTCGCCGATGCTCTCAAAAGCACGCTCGAGGCGCGCAACGTGCTGTTGCGTCTCCTTCGCGTGTGATTCAAGTGCGCTGCGAAGCTTCGGCGAGGTGGCCTTCTTCGCCATTTTTGGAAGCGCTTTCAGGACCTGCTTCTCCGCGTCGTAAGCATCGCGAAGCTCGTCGATAAATGCGTCGTGTAAAGTTCCCATTGTGATCTCCATGATCGTGTGTCGATTTCTCGTCGATGCTTCCGTCGGTGCGGCGGTTCATCGTGGGAGGACTATACGGACGAGCGACCGAATGTTCTGTGATAGCGCTCATGGACGAAAGGAGCTGCCGTCGGCACGCCTCAAGAGAGACGTGCCGGCGGCAATGAGAATCGAATTCGTAACCCCCTGGAAACGGGCAAGCCCTGACGCTAGCGAACGATGTTCACGTCTCTCATGAGGGTGACCGGGCGAGCATCTTCGGCAAACGGCGTTGAACTTCCGTCAGCTGGTGAGAGCGTGAAGATGGACGTCACTCCCCCCGCCAACGACCAGAGGAACTGTTCGTTGTTGAGCGCCCCGTCAGAGGCTCCAAAAGGAGTCAGCACTCGATAGGGGGGTGCGGGGAACGTCTGGAACGGAACGAGAGCACCTCGACGGAAGAGCGAGACTATATTCGACCGATTGGCGCCTCGCTGCACCACGCCGACCTCGTCACGACCATCGCCATCGACGTCCAGCCCAAAAGCCTCGCGGATCTTCGCCACGCGGAATGTCGCGATTCGTGAACCGCTCCTATTCACCGCGACGAGATACTCACCGACCGCGAACCCTCGAACGCGTTGCACTCGTGACACGGAGAGACTGATGAGCAACTCGTCGATGCCGTTGCCATCGACGTCGGCACAGCCGAACAGCTTGCCGCCCGGGAGCAGCGACAATCGACTTCGCGCAGCTCGCCCGGATGCCAGTGTTCGAACAACGAGCGTTGAGCCTTCGACGATCGCAAGGTCAGCTCCATCATCTCCCATCAGATTACAGCCGACGATGGCTTGGCCGTCATTGCTGCCGAACGTGATCGATCGAGCGGTTCCCGGCAACGAATCAGCGAATACCCTCCACACATAACTACCGCGCGGCCCCTTCGTTAGGTGAATGAGGTCGTTCTTTCCGTTCCCGTCCAAATCGGCCGCGACGACGGAGCCGCGGGCCGCTCCAACCTCGATTTCGGTCCGCAATGACGACTGCGACGAAGTCCATTCGAATATGAACCCGCCCGATTCACGACGAACGGTGGCGAGATCGCCCACTCGATCACCGTCGAAATCAAGCGCAGCCGCCTTAAGAGTGATGGTCGGAGCGGGGTCACAAACGTCCCCAAGTCCGTCGCCATCGGAATCGAGCTGGTCGGCGTTGGCCACGTCGGGACAGTTGTCCTGGCTATCCGCAATACCATCGGCATCGCGATCCGGGAGCGGAGTCGCGGATGGAGTTGGGCTTGGCGCAATCGTCGGAGAAGGAGCGACGCTGGGCGAAGGTGAGGCACTCGGTGAAGGAGAAGCACTTGGCGACGGCGACGCGCTCGGCGAAGGAGAAGCGCTCGGCGATGGCGACGGAGTTCTCGTCGGACTTGCGACAGGTGTCGGAGTTCGTGTCGGTGTTGCGGAGGGCGTCGGGGTCCGAGTCGGAGTGCGGGTCGGCGTCGCAGACGGAGTCGGGGTTCGTGTCGGACTTGCCGTTGGCGTTGCAGACGGAGTTGGAGTGCGTGTCGGACTCGCGGTGGGCGTCGCGGACGGAGTGGGAGTCCGTGTCGGACTTGCCGTGGGCGCTGCTGTCGGTGACGCAGATGGGGAAGGAGTAGGGGTTGCGATTCCGGTCACGTTAATCACGCCGGTGACTCCGGCGCCTGGGACATTCGTTCCGTCAGGACTGGCGAGCACGATGCCGTTGATCCCGATAGCCTGTGCGCTGGTCGGGGTCGATGGGGCGACGGAGAGTCGAACGAATGCAATTGCTCCGCTGCCAATCACGTTCTGATTGAGGCCGAATATCAATACTCGTACATTAGAGCCCACTCCGTTTCCTGAGGCAGACTTCGACGCCGCGGTTGAAGCGGCACCGGTCAGCACGGTCCCCCCGTAGGACACCGAAGCGGGCAGGACGAGATCGAACTGTATGGAACTCACGTCATCGACGGAGGTGGGGTCACTGCCGGGTTGGAACGCAATGCTCAGGTCGATGCTTCCGCCGGCGCTTACTGAGCCGGTCCCCACGGTCAGTCGCGGAGCGGTCTGGGCAACGGCCCCCTCACGACCAGCGAAAAAACTCACCACGACGGCAACAGAGAGAATGAGAGCTCGAAAACGTAACATCTTAGCCTCGCTAAACCTTTGGAGACGAAACTTCAAAGGAGATACGCACCCGGACCTGGAGACTCGACTACACACATGACGTTATGCAGAAGCTATGCCGGGGGACTCCACTGGACTGATTCTCTATCGGGGAAGGTGCTCGTCGGCAAGGTCTCAGCGCGCGACTACTCGAGGACCTTTCGGAAAGTCTCGATGCCGAGATACGATTCGCGCTCAGCGACGAATGGTCGCTCTTTTTCCTCTCCGACTTTCCAGGGCGTCTTGAATGCAACACGAACTTACTCCGGTCATCGCGATCCTCGGTGGTGGACTCCTCGCTGTCGCGATCTCCCGGATGACAAACGTCACAGAGATTGTCTGCTATTTCGTCGCGGGCGCACTTCTTGGCGACTATGGTTTTGCCATCGTACACAATTCACATTCGCTTCACGTTCTTGCAGAGGTCGGGCTCGCGTTCTTTCTCTTCGAAGTTGGCTCCCATCTCTCGGTAAAGAAACTCCGTGCCGAGTGGCGAACATTCCTCACGCTCGGACCTGTCCACGCGTTTGTTACCGGCGGGGTCATCGCACTCGTTGCATATGCGCTGGGTGTTCCGGTGCACCTCGCCGCGCTACTCGGCGCGATTCTCAGCTTGTCTTCCACTGCTGTGGTATTGAAGCTTCTCGAGAACGAAGGGGAAGCCGAATCGCCGAGCGCGCGCTCGGCGACAGCCGTTCTGCTTTTCCAGGACGTCCTCGCGGTTGTCCTTCTTGCGATTCTTCCGGCGCTGGCTCAAGGAGATGCTGCGACGCTCCCGTGGGAGATCGGGAAAGTCCTCGGCGCATCCGTAGTCGCAGCTACCGGAGTCGTCGCGATTGCTCGTTTTGTGTTGCGCCCGTTCTACCGCTGGGTGTTCGCGCAACGTGCGGAGGAGGTATTCACAGCTGCAGCGCTGCTGACCGTTCTCCTCATCGCGTCCTTCGTTCAGCCGCTCGGGCTCTCGCTCCCGCTTGGTGCGTTCCTGGCGGGTGTCGCGATCTCTGAGACAAACTACTCTTACATAATCCGCGCCGAAGT
>JADYYL010000436.1 GCA_020853655.1 Deltaproteobacteria bacterium | reverse complement strand
TCAAGAGCTTGTGATCGATGGTGGTACGGTCGACGGCCTTACGCTCAAGGTCTCGGATATGCCACCACTGGTTGTCGGCGAAGAGTTGATCGTCTTCGGTCATCAGACGGTCGACGGCTTTCGTCCCTATGGCCGTCAGAGCGGACTCCTGCGCGTCGAACAGAACTCGCGTCTCGTGCGCGGCAGGGGAATGACGGTCGACGACGTTCGCGCCCGAGTTCATGCGATGGAGGGGCGATGAGACTCTCCACTCGGGTTCACTCTCCCCGATTCGCTTCTGCCTTGGCATTCGCAGCGCTCGGCATCGCTGGGATTGCGCAGGCCTACACACTGACGAACAGTCGCTGGAACACTTCGACGGTCAGCTACTACATCAATCCAGTCAACAGCGATGTGTCTCAGGCCGCTGCCATCGCCGCATTGCACGCGGGGGCGCAAGCGTGGCGATCGCAGACCAGTGCAAATATCGAACTGGTATATGCGGGAGCGTCCACCGCAACGCAGAACAGCATGAACAATCGGAACGAGGTTTTCTTCTCCAACGATAACGGCGGCGGCGCACTGGCGGTGACGTACACCGTTTACGATTCTTCCGGAAACACGCTCGATACCGACATCGAATTTTTCGACGGAGACTGGCAGTTCTTCACCGGCAGCTCTGGTTGCACCGGGGGATTCTATATTGAAGATGTCGCGGCCCATGAGTTCGGGCATGCGCTCGGACTTGGGCATTCGAGCGTGTCGGATGCCACGATGGCACCTTCTATTCCGTCGTGTCTCAGCACACGACGTGACTTGCATCCGGATGATATTACCGGACTTCAGACCAAGTATCCGTCGCGATGCGATATCGACGGAAACGGCGTCACGGTCACCGACGTCCAGCGTTCGGTGAACCAAGCCATCGGACTCGCCAGTTGCACAGCAGACATCAACACCGACGGTCGGTGCGACGTGCTGGATGTTCAGCGCGTCGTCAATGCCGCACTCGGCGGTGGCTGCAACACGCAGTAGCTGTCGCGTCATCGAGCGGAACAGGAAATCAAACCCGAAAAGGTGCGTACCCCTCCAAGCGGTATGAACCGTCGGAGGGGTACGAGGCAGTTCCGACTAGCCCGAGATTCGTGGCAGCGTTCGACCAACACTGGACTGTCGGCGGATCGGTCGCACGCACCAATTATCCGTGTCTCCGTCACGCGCGGTGGCAACGGCTCCGCCGTTGATCCGCTGCGAGTATTTCGGCGTCAATCCGGCGTTGACGTTGCCGTCGAGTTCGATCAGCGGCGGTCGACCCTTGCGCCACGTACGAACGAGTCGGAAGTTCCGACCAGGTACTCCCGCTGGAAGATCAGGGAGGTCCCAGCTGAACGTGTCCTTACGCGGTGTCGGTGGGACGAGCGAACGGTCGGGAATTCCGTCAGCGAACGGCTTGACAGAAAGCCGGGGTTCGACCTTGGCGGATGCCGGATGGAACACGATCAACACGGGAAGCAGCTTGCCATCCACGTAGTGAACCCCGGGCGCAACATGCCCTTTCGACATGTCATGCGGGGCAAACGCCCTCCACGAATCAGGACGCGTTTCGCTCGGGATGCCCAGCAGCCGATCCGGCACGAACTCCTCCGGCGCCTGCTCCCGAACATGCTGGAGATAGCCGAATCCGCCGCCCATCACCGGATCGTGCAGTTCGCCTTCGACCGTCCAGAGCAGTCGGGGTTTGCTCGAGCGCCAGTTTACCCCCTCGGGGAGCGGATCGTGATCGATGCTGACCGAAACCAGGTAGACACGTTTAGCGAACGCGACGTTTGCGCTCCATCCGATATCTGGCACCCCAGACAGGAACAGCCGGTCGAAGGCGAGTACCTCCTTCTCCGCACCGCTCAAGTCACGAAACGCCGGCATCGTCGAACCGTCTTCTCTTTGAAGAATCTCGATGCTGACTGCATCGAGATTCATGCGATCTTCCGTCATCTTGTCCTCGTCCTTCTTCCCGGGACACCACGCTTCATGCGAGGCGGGCCGGCTTGAGGATCAGGAAAACCTTCTTCCTGTTCCTCTCGAAAACTCGAGAGGTCACGTCTACGGAATGTGAAGTGGAATGAGCGAGCAGCGAGAATACACGAGCGTCTCGGACCCTCCAATACTGCCTCAGTTTCGAAGAGCTGGCAGGGGACACGAGCTGAAATTCACGGGAACCCGTCGGAAGGGAGTAACGACTAAGGACTCCGAACCGAGGCCGAGGAACCAGGCCTCAGAGCAGCGGTTCCTCGAAATCGTCCGGAGAGGGCGCGCTCGCTGGCGCTGCGACCGCGCCTCCGCCAGCGACATGCTTGACCACCCGCGCAGGCCCACGAGCGGCGGCATCACCCTCTTCCCAGCGCGCGAGAATGTCCTGAACCTCGTGCAGCGGCTTTGCGTAATGCTGTCGCGAATACTCGATGCAGTCTGCGACAGAGTTCTCTTCGGGTGTGTCGACGGTCAGCGTCTTTCCGGAGAAGGCTTCCTTGATCTCGCCCTCGATCGACATCTTCACGCAGAACTCTCGTACTCCCAGATTGATCACGTCTCGGGCAGTGAATCGCGGATTGAATTCGGACGCCATAATCTCGGCGTCCTCTCCACCCAAGCGGAAGCTGACGACAGAGCCGACGTTACCAAACACTGTCTTTCGGATATGCCCGTCGAGCTGGCCGAGAAACTGATTCGCGATGGTGAGATTGAGATTGTATTTTCTCGCTTCACTCAGAATTTCGCCGAAGGTGTCCGTGGCGAAGTTGTGAAACTCGTCGACGTAGAAGTAGAACGGCACACGCTTGTTCTCGGGGATATCCGCACGAGACATCGCCGCTTGATACACTTTGGTGACGACGATCGCCCCGAGCAGACCGGCGTTCTCCTCTCCGAGGATCCCCTTCGAGACCTTCATCAACAGTATCTTCCGACTATCCATCAAGTCTCGGAAGTTGAAGAGGTTGACCGGTTGGCCGACAATATTGCGAATCATGTTCGTCGCGACGAACTGGCCGACTTTGTTGAGCAGCGGAGTGATCGCCTCGTTGTCGAACTTCTCTGACCAACTGGCGAACTCGTTGACCCAAAAGTTCTTCACCACGTTGTCCTGAATATTGCGGACAATCGATTGACGGTAGTTCTTGTCCGTCAGCATCTTCAGAATCGAGAGAACCGTGGTATTTGGCGAATCAAGAAGCGCGAGCGTCGTGTATCGCAGGACGTGCTCGAGGCGCGGCGACCAGTTTGTTCCGAACAACTTCTTGAAAATCTCGATGAAGCCGATGGTGACGCGCATCTTCAGCGCTTCGGGAACTTTCTCGAGCGGATTAAATGCTGGAGGAAAATTGAGATCGGAGGGGTCGAAGATGATCACATCCTTCACCCGATCCTTCGGAACGTAGGCAAGCACGTTATCGACCAGGTCACCGTGTGGATCGAGCACACCGACTCCACGACCGTGAATCAGATCGTTGCGGATGAGCAACTCGAGCATCTTTGACTTTCCCGAGCCCGACTTTCCGACCACGTACAGATGCCGACGCCGGTCCGCCGTTTTGATACCGAAGGGAACTTGTTGGCCCCGGAAATTCGTCGATCCAAAAAACGAAACGTCGGGATCTGATTGGTTCGTTGGAAGATTCGTTGGCGGCGCTTCCTTCTTCGACAGCACGTGCACGAGATTCGGAACTTCCTTCTCGCTCGGGAGATGGAACATCGTCGAAAGTTCTCGCGTCGAAAGAAGGAAGCCCTTGTGAAGCTTCCGTCGTTGGAAATCGGAAAGGCCAATAAAACGGCGGACTTTCGCAAATCGCAGCTGATTGAAGTCGAGCGTATTGAAATTGGAAAGCGCACCAATAAGCGCCTGAAGCTTCACATTTGGATCGGTCTGCTTTCCCCGAGCGAGAGCTCCGACGCGAATGTTGCAGATATAAAGTCGACCCGACGTCTTCTCCTGAATGCGCTCTCGGAACGTGCCGGCAACATTGCGCTTGAACCAATACTTAATACGAAAAATCTGGCGGAAACGATCGCCGCGCTTCCGCGCATTCAGCCGGAGGTGATGGTACCACGAATCCGAGCACGGCTTGATTACGAACTGGACAACGACCATCTCGCCCGGGACAGACTTTGAGAGGACGCTGAGTAATCCGGAGAGCGAGTCACCCTCGAAATCTCGGTGATCTTTCAACGGAAAGAGGTCAGGCCGGTTCAGATGAACCTCACTGCTCACGAACTGAACGTCGTTTCCGAAATTTCGCGTGAAGTCCTTAATCTCTTGAATGTAGGCGTCAGGAGCAATCGCGTAGATTTGGCCTGCGACGACTTCGGCGATGGAGGGCTCTGCCGTAAAGCAGAATGCAATGGTCTGACCACGCGCGAGAATTTCAAATGAAACCGACGACCCGCGAAGTGCCTCGTGGAGCTGCACGAAGACATCTTCGAATGCCTGCGCAGTCTTCGTATTGTCCTGCGGAATGTTAACGAGGCAGGTCTTCATCACAAGCGCTTCTCACTTGATTCAGCTGGGATACTTGGTTCTACAGGGAAGAGCTCCTCGGTCATACCCGCACGGTGGAATAGACCGTTATGACATCTTCACAGATAAAATTTCACTGCGTTTTCAGAGAGTTACGAGCTCCTGCCCCTTTCCACCCTAGATTGTTCGGTTTTCGAGATCAAATCGAGGTCCGAAGCCTCCCGAAAGTGCCCCTGTTGAGTAACCGCGACACGTCTGAGAAGGTGCCCCGAATACGTAGTGGACTGACCCCCGGACTCAAGCACTCTCATGCAGAAGCCCTGCCTCCGTTGCGCCTATCCTTTTGAGATATCCGATACGGACCTCGAGTTCCTCGATCGGGTGTCTCCGGTGATCGATGGCCAACACTGCTCGATCCCGCCTCCCACGTTGTGCCCGTCTTGCCGACTCCGGCGTCGCATTGCGTTTCGAAACTCATACTCGGTCACCACGCGCAGCTCCTCGCTGAGTGGAAAGAACATCTTCACTCAGTATTACGACGGCGTCCCCTTTCCGGTTTACGCGAATGAGGAGTGGTGGTCCGACGCATGGGACCCCTATGAGTTTGGGCGTGACTTCGACTCCACGCGCCCCTTCTTTCCGCAGTGGGCTGAGTTGCGCAACTCTGTTCCCCATCCGGCCGCGTCAGTCCTCAACATGGAGAACAGCGATTACTGCACCAACGCTGGCTCTCTCCAGACCTGCTATCTCGTGTTC
>JADYYL010000435.1 GCA_020853655.1 Deltaproteobacteria bacterium | reverse complement strand
TCTCCAAGCATGACCCATCTCTGGTCGCCCACGGCCGAGCGCTGAACGAGTTCGTGCTTCAAACGATAGCCCGTGGCACGGACAGCAGCGCCGATCCAAATATAGTCGGAGCTGTCGCAGGCTCCGCCCCGTTTGACGGAGGCTATTGCCAGTCGAGCTATCCGAACTGGGCGACGAAGTTCTTCATCGACTCGATGTTGTCCGAACTCGCGAATGGCAATGAAGCGCAGACTCAGGATCCGAGGGACCAATCGTGACCAGACGAGCCTCCGATGATTTTTCGATTCAGATCGCGCCTTCTCATGAACGGCTGCTTGACCTTGCTTCGACCGATCGGTCGAATCCGTTTCTCACCCCCGAGTATGCAAATATCAGGGCTGGCCAAGGCGAAGTGCCTCTCATTCTTCAATCGGACATTTCGGGCACGCCGTCTCAAACAATTGGATTTTTGCGGTTCGGTCGAACGCGTCGATCACTGCACATTCCGAGCGCTCCCCCCGTTGAATCCGACAGCTCGTTCTGGTCTGCGGTCGCCGACATGCGCGAGCGGACCCGCTTAACAGAAGTCTCGGTGGACTCGTTCGGATCGCTCCACCGCGCGGAATCCCCGCCGAGTTCGTTTTCTAACGTTATTCATCGTTCAGAATTTCTCATTCGTGCCGACGACACTGAACTCAGGCTCCGTGTCTCGAGCGGCCATCGTCGAAATATCAATAAAGCGGTTCGAGCGAATGCCGTCGTTCATGAGCGCAATGATGCTCTTGCGTGCGACATTCATGCGGCGGTCGTTCACTCAGCACTGTCGCGCCGCCGAGGTCGCGGCGAGGTAATCGACTTCAATCCCGATCCAGATCTATTTAGCCCACTTGTGCTCGGTGGCCTCGGTCGGATCTTCCAGGTTGAGCTTGAAGGTAAGGTGGTCGCGTCAGGACTGTTTCTCTTTGCAGAAACGGGAGCCTACTTCCACACCGGTGGGACAACGGACGCCGGGCACTCAATTGGTGCCTCGCCGTTCCTCGTATGTGCTGTTGTCGACGGTTTTCGCGGAACGTCTCGCACAGTCTTGAACCTGGGAGGGGCAAGAACTTCCGAAACTGGCCTCAGCCAGTATAAGCGCGAATTTCGGAGTGTTCCACGGGAGCTCGTTTCCTACCGGTGGGAATCCTACGGCCTTCTTCGACGAGTCATGAATGCCTGCACCCACCATCTCCCTCCCATACGGGCGTGGAGCTAATCGATTTTGTTTTGCTTCTGTGAGCGACCCCGAGGTCTCTGAGACTTCGGGGTCAACACTTCCAGCTCAACTTCGGGTTAGACACTCGGGATCAAGAGACACTCGTTGCGCGTCAACGTAGGAGGAGGAGAAGGGGAAGAGAAAGGAGAACCGTCAATAAACTTTGCAAATGCCGAAACGGCGAAGCGGATCTCTCCGCCTCGCGTTTCTGCGGTAGCATCGCCCTCACTGCGCCGCCCTCGTCGGAAAGCCGGAATGCCACCCGACACTCCTCAGCACCGCTAGCTGTCCTTCTACCGGTTGTTCGGGAGCGAATGCGAACAATCTTGACTCATCGAACACCAGCGAACGAATCGGCTCGCCCCCCGAAGTTTGCCACATGCTGGAGGTCGGCCAGAAGATGATTGCGGTGTGCAGATGCGGAAAGGATACGTAGTTCCACCCGATCTTGAGGGTCATCTGCACTGGCCCCGCAAACTGCACCTGAACCTCCCATCCCGCAGGATATCCGGGGACGTGGATCGCCGTACCGTGGCACGAGAGCGGAATCTGAACGAGTGGCACGATCGGGCCGAACTCTTCCGTCAGTGCGAAGAGAGCAGCCAAGGAGCGAACCTCGTGCAGCAGCAACAAGACTCGCGTGAGCGCCACGCCGACCTCTGGGGGTATCTCACTCTGAAATTCCCGTCGGAGCTCTTCCATCACGCCTCCTCACATACCGCTCAGCAACACGCTGAAACAGGAAGCCCGGGGCTTCTTCGATCGCCACACCTTGAGGATCGAAGAAACCCCACGTCCCTATTCGCCAAAACTCTTAAAACCAAGACTCCTCCCCTCCCCCACAAGCCGGCGAAGCCTGTGGGAGCTGGAGTTCCTTTGCCCAGCGATGTGAAATGAAGAGACCGACAATCTTGCGCGCAATGGCGCGGAGCATCCTAACAAATCCCAGCCGAGACGTCGCCTCCGCGCACATTCGGCGGAAAGCCCTCGGCGAGGTCCCTCCTGCACCCGACCCCGAGGTCTCTGAGACTTCGGGGTCAACTGCCACGTTGGATATACGAGGTCCTGGCGCAATACCCCGAGGTCTCAGAGACCTCGGGGTCGATTAGTAACCGCGGCTCTGAGTGCGTTGCGCGCCGCGCGAGATCGCCCTCCCAGTCCCCGACACCACGTCCCCCGCACCTTCCGCGACCGCCTCGCCCGCGTCACCCACAGCTTCGCTCGCCCCACTCAGCGCGTTCCCTGCCGCCTGACCAGTCGAGTCCACCGCCTCCCCCGCCGACTCCATAGTTGAGCACGCGCTGAGCATCAGTAGCCCGGCACCAAGCAGAACGCCCTTCATCAGAACTGAATTTTCCATGACCGCCTCCGTTGTAGGAAATAGTGAGAGTAGCTCCCGTCGTTAACACGCGTACGCACGAGTCGCCGTGACACCAGTCATAGGCCCTCGCGCTCGAGCTACGGCACAGTGTCATCTCGCATTCGTATCTGTCAGTTTCCCTCGTAAAGGACGCTCATGAACGCAGAGAGTAAAAGTTCCCTCGTCGGTCGTCGCACTGAGCAGAACCGTCATTTCAAAGATCGCCCAGAAGGAATTGCCCGGGCAGTGCGCGAAGAAGGCTCCGATTCGGCACCCGAGGCGCAATTCTCAAACACTGATAACGCCGAGCAAACGGAGAGCATGAAGTTCGTTCGAGACTCCGAGTCGGACTACTTCATCGAAGACGATCCGAAGGGAGACGGCGCCGTGCCGATCGAGAATCTTTATGCGTCTGCTGGAATCGATGATCTACGCCGGGAAGGTGACGCCTCCGTCGAAGCACTCGGACAGGTTGAACCACTGACCTCTCCAGATATCGGGACACCAGATATCGGGACAGATGACCGCATTCGCGAGATTATCTTCGACGCGATCATGAATGAAATAGGCGACGAGCCGGAACTCGAAATCGCCGTTGAGGGTGATCAAGTGACGCTTCACGGAAGCGTGTCATCAGTGAAAGCTCGAACGGTCGCTGAGCTCACGGCGCGGCATGTGAGTGGCGTTGGCATTGTCATCAACGAGCTTGAAGTCGATCGTCCACGAACCTATTGAGACCGCCCTCGCCAATCGCCGAGAGCACCTGCGGTCCGTTTGAACTCTTGCTTCAGACTCGCCGGAAAGAGCTTTTGCGACGTTTGGGAGGCGTGCTTCCAGTGGACTCTCATCCCCCGGAGGACGGAGAGAGTCTCGCAAGTGGAAAGGGCTCGAACTTTTGGATGTTGAACCGTGGAACGGTCGTGATCGTTTGAACATGCTTCGAGAATTTTCGCATGAATTCCTCTCGAAGCGTCAGCAGCGCCCCT
>JADYYL010000434.1 GCA_020853655.1 Deltaproteobacteria bacterium | reverse complement strand
GACGCGGACTCCTACGCCGACGATGACTCCGACGGCGACTCCAACTCGCACGCCGACGGCCACTCCGACGCGGACGCCCACGCCGACGATGACTCCGACTGCGACGCCGACTGTTACACCGACTCCAACGCAGAAGCCGAGCGCGACACCGACCCCGACACCGGGCGGTTCAAGCGTTGCCGAGACCTGTGTTGACGGAGGAGTGAACGTGACCGTGACGAACACGAATGCGGGAAGCGCTATCCAGTGCACCGTCAATGGTTCGGCGGTGAACGTCGCCGCTGGCAGCACTGGAACAGTATTCGTCCCGGTCGCCTACGGTGCTGCGTATAACATCGTGATCGGTGGTTCAGGATGCGCTCCGAGAAACTTCTCGGGCACCTTGAACTGCGCCGGTTCGAGCGTGAAGGAATCGTGCGTAGAGGGTGGCGTTGTCGTCACGCTCACAAACAGCGCGACGAATGCGATCGAGTGCTTGGTCAACAGCTCCTCGCTCGCGGTTCCTGCCAATGGGTCCGCAAGCGTCGTAGTTCCGCTCAACAGTGATGGACGCTATGCGGTGTCCGTCTCTGGTGCGCAATGCCAGAGTCGCCAGTTCAGCGGAACTGTTGCCTGCGTCGAACCGAGCGTAACGCAAGCATGTTCGCCGGATAAGAAGAGCATCACCGTCACGTTGACGAACTCGAATCCAGCAACTCCGCTTGAGTGCGTTGTGAACGGCAGCACCGTCGCCGTTCCCGCTGGTGGTTCGAATTCCGTCTCGGTCCCTCTGGGCACTGACGGCGTCTACTCTGCTTCGGTCAGTGGTGGCGCTTGCACCGTCCGCGACTTCAGCGGCGTAGCAAACTGCGACTGCTCGGAAACGAAGACGATGGATGTCCTCCTTGCGATGGACGGACGAGCCGCCAACATGAAGCGGGCGATCGAGTCGCACGTCAACAAGACCGTGAAAACTGGCCGCATGTCCGCGAAAGAAGGGAAGCGCTTCCGCGAAATGGCAGACCGCGTATACCACGAAACGTGGACGAGCGTCTGGGCACTCCCACAAGTAGTGGTCAACTGCCCGGCAGCTCCATCCACCTGCGTATCGGTCAACCTGACGAGCCAGATCGCGTCTGTCACGTCAAACTCCTCACGCCTCAAGACACTCGGCGATTCTGTCGCAAAGCGTCTGGACAAGCTGAAGGAGAAGAAGAATGCGGCATCGCTTCGCAAGCGAATCAAGCAGTTGCACGACGCGAACACCGCCGACGCAGCGAACTTCCCGAAGAGCACACAGAGCTGCTTGTAGGGAGGTCACCTTCGAATGAATGAGCCGGCGCGGATAACCCCCGCGCCGGTTTTTTTTTGCCTTCTCCCGGGCTTTCGTTTGTCTGGCTCCGAGGATGATCCGGCCTCACGTTTCGGGTAGGGTGAGCTTCATGTGTCGAGGCCACAACGTGGGACAGACCTTTCACCGCTGGCTCCTCGATCCTCCCAAGAACAATGCTCGGAACGGAGAGGAGTGACCCGGATGAATCGAGAACAACAGTTGGTAGCCCGGTTCACGAACGGAGCGGGACTGAATGGGCCTGTGAACGCTCGAGTGCTCGACCTCGTATCCGAGGTCGGCGAACTCGCGAAAGAATATCTCCGGGCAACGGACTACGGGAAGCACGAGTTCCAATCGCCCCGAGGATGGGAAGAAGAGATCGGCGATGTTTTCTACTCTCTCGCGAGCATCGCAAATTCAACCGGCGTTGATCTCTCGCGTGCCCTCGAGAAAGTCATTCGTAAATATGAAGAGCGCCTGATTCGAACCGGCGCGCCGTCA
Source organism: Deltaproteobacteria bacterium (assembly GCA_020853655.1). Lineage (GTDB taxonomy): Bacteria > Bdellovibrionota_C > UBA2361 > SZUA-149 > JADYYL01 > JADYYL01. The sequence continues at coordinate 1,895 of JADYYL010000434.1, read as the reverse complement.
TCGTCTCGCTAACGAGACCAGCTGTTCCTGGTGATGGCGGACATGGACGATCTGGAAACGGATATAGTCCTCGCACGACGTCCGACCAAAAACTGGGCTTTCGAACGTAAACTCTCCTCGCTCCAATTTTTCCGTGACTCTCTGCAGGAGCGTCTCGACTGATGCGCGCAACGAATGCATGACCTCATCCCTCCCACGGAGGGGAGCGGTGGGCTGAAACACCGCCGGAGCTTTCGACTTCATTGGAAATCGATTTTTCTTAATGGTCGGAAGAAGGAAGAAACGTCGAACGAGCGGCCTGAACAAGCGCGGCACTCGCATTCCGATCGGTCGGCCGTCAATAGACTTCGTTCCGATGTCGAACCCTATCTGCACGTGCTCGACAATCTGGGAGGGACTCCACTTCCCTTCGCCTGGCGAGCGATCCCATTGCTCCGCGCCGACACGGTCGGCGGCTCTGACGAAATCCTCGAGCGCCTGGCGAGCTTCTCGCAAGAGAGCCTCTGGTTGAGTAGCCATAGGTCGCTGTCCTTCCAGATTCAGGAGTTGTATACGAACGAAAGTCTACGCAAATCAGTTCGCTCGCTCCACGACCGCACTCGCACGGTTTTTTGCTATCCTACGAGGCTCATCGTTTTCGGTTAACGACCTTACATACGAGGATTTCGGATGACTACGAAATTCATTACTCGTTTGATCTTCCCGGCGATCGTCGCAGCTTTGGCGCCGATTTCCCGCTGTCCTGGGGAGAGCGCTGACTCTGTCCGGTCTGAATCGCGAATGATAAAGATCGGGGTCGTTACCGACCTCACCGGGCATGGCGCATCCTATGGAGTTCAGACGAAAATCGGCGCTGAGCTTGCCGCCGAGGACCTTCGATCGGAAGGTGCCAACGTTGAGATCATGGTCGAAGACACCGCGCTTAAACCAGCGCAAGCGCTCTCCGCGACTCAGAAGCTTCTTCATCAAGACTCCGTCAATGCCGTGTTGTCGAATTTTACGTCCGTATCGACAGCAATCTCACCTCTCATGCGAAACGCGAAGCGATTGCTGGTGTATCTTGCCGCGGCTCGTTCCATCGTCGACTCGAATCCATACGCTTTGAAATCGTACTCTGACTACGAAGACGGCTGTGAGGCGGTTGCGCGACAATTTCGAAAGGAGGGAATCACACGCATCGGCATACTTCGAGCCGAGGCCGAGTTCGGAGAACTCTGCGCACGCGGAGTGCGGAAAGTGTATTCTGACCCGATAGAGATTTCTTACACCACCGGCGAGAGTGTTCGCACTCAAACCCTACTGTTGAAAACAAAGGGTGCACAGGCGATCGTCAACGGATGCTACGAAGGAGATCTTCTCAATACGCTTCAAGCCGCAAAGGACATCGGCTACGCCGTCCGATTAGCGACTGGAGAGGACAACCTCACGGCAGCGGTTCGTTTGAAATACGGCTCTTCGCTTGAGGGCGCTTTGACATGGGGCGTTCTTGCTCCCCCTAACGCTCTGATCGACCGCGCGAACGCGCGCGTGCCGCACCCGTTGCCTGGTCACGAGAACGTCGGCCTCGCCTATCTCCACACAAAACAAATGTACCGTGCCTTGGTCGCATGCCCTGCAAGCGATATCGCCTGCGTGATGAACAAGATGGAATCGGCAGCGCCTGAACCCGAATTCGGTTTCCAAAGCTGGGAGCGACGCATTGCTCAACTCACCACGCCGGTGAAACGATTTGAGAACGGTGCGCTCGAAGACGTCTCGCTCGCCCCACGCTGACGCAGAGGGTCGCAAGTGTGACCTTTAATGTTCCCCAGGCAGCCCGCTTCGAGGGAGAGAAATAATTGGGTGAGCCGAGGGGCTTGGATCCACCTTCGCATCGTAAATTCACGGACTTCGTG
>JADYYL010000433.1 GCA_020853655.1 Deltaproteobacteria bacterium | reverse complement strand
GCGTGTCATGGCCAGCGGCCCAACGCATTATGCGGCCCGTGCCACGGAGCATCGCGAGTATCGCCACAGGCGTCAGCATCACAAATCCGAGCACGAGTGCCGTTGGCGCGACGAATCCAAGGCGAACATCCTCGGTGAGCATCTCTTCCCGGGCGAAGACTAGTGCGACGGCGAGGAAGATAATTCCGCAGACGGTGAACCACGGAACAGCCGCCGCGAACTTTCGTTCAAACGTTTGATACGATGAGGTAGCTCGTGCCGGAAGCAGAAGCACCTCGGCGGCCGGAATGGCGCTTCCGATCAGCGATAGCGCGACGGCGAGCGCGAGCGATTCAATGACGAGAGCGGGAGTCGTCCGGAGGGTGCTCTCCAGAACCGGAACATACAACGCACTCATCGTGCCGGACACGAGTCCGAGCGAACGATGGGCGAGAAGCTGACCGACAGCAACGCCGATCGTGCCGGCGCAGATCCCAAGCGCGGTTGCTTCGACGAGGAGGAATCGGAAGAGGAGCCGCGGCGAGGCGCCGAGAGAAAGGAGCGTAGAAAGATCTCGACGGCGCTTCAGGAAGAAATAGCCTGCGGTGTTATAGATGAGTAGCATCCCGGCAAAGAGGGCGATCGCCCCGAGAAAATTGAGATTCAGTCTGAAGGCCTCGGTCATCCGATCGGCTCGGCCAACTTCGGCGCTGGCGGACTCGAGCGACATCCCGGAGGGAAGGGAGGCTGCGATCGTGGCGGCGGCATCCGCGGGAGCGTCCGCTCGAATACTGACGTCCACGCGATCGAGCGAGCCATATTCACCGAACAGAGCTTCGAACGTGGCGATGTCGATGACGATCAGTTTCCCGCCATACGCTGCCGTCAATGGTGACTGTGGAAGGGACGCGACGAGTTCGAGTCGATGAGCTCGACCATTCACAATGAGATCGATCGGCTCTCCGCGACTGTCAAAGAGAGCGACTGACGCGAGCGCGGACGGCTTCTGACTGAGGAGTGACAAGAAGTCGCCACGAGACACCTCGATTTCCCCTTGGAGAACGGACTGCTCCGCCCGGGGCGCGAAGGTGTCGACGGCGACTACCTGGACGGTGCCGAGGTCGACCTCTCCATCGGCCCCCGAACGAGATGCACGGACAACACGTGAGACGAAAGGCAACGCAGAGTGAACGAGTGGATTGCGACGGAGCAAGGGCACGACGGACTCCGGGACGCGACCCGCAGCGCTCACCACCGAAAGTGTGCTCGGTGGGCGAACGAGTTCGACGGAGTTAGCGAAGCTTCGAAAAGCAGACTCGTTGACGGTCCGGATCGAGAAAAACACGGCGACGCCGAGAGCCATGCCGGCGAGTGTGAGGGCGAACTTGAATCGCTCCGTGCGGAGGAAGGAGATGGTCAATGCACGGATGAGGGCGATAGGCGTCACGATGTGCCGAGCACTCCATCCAACAACGCGAAGGTAGAGTCTGCGGCTCGGCTCATACGCTCATCGTGAGTCACCACCACGAGCGTCGCGCCGTCGTCCACGAGTGATCGGAACAGTTCGATGATCGACTGTCCGTTTTTCTGGTCGAGGTTCCCGGTCGGTTCATCCGCCAGGAGCAGTCGGGGGCGATTGAGCATCGCGCGCGCGATTGCCACGCGCTGGAGCTCTCCCCCTGAAAGTTCATGCGGATATCGTTCGCGGAGCGACTCGACTCCGGTGCGTTGCAAACACTCGCGCGCGGCTATCCGAGTGTCGGCAGCGCTTCGTCCGGCGAGATGACCGGGAATTTCGACGTTCTGCTGGACGGTGAGCGTTGGGAGCAGATTAAAGAACTGGAAGACAATTCCGAGGTGCTTCAGTCGGAAAGCCGCGAGTTCCTCGAGCGAGCGTCCCGTGTAAGAGAAATCTCCGATCGACACGTCGCCGGAGTCTGCCGTGTCGATCCCCGCAATGATGCTCAACAACGTGCTCTTGCCTGATCCGCTCGGCCCCATAATGGTGGCAAACGACCTGGGCTTCACCTGGAGGGTCACGCCGGAAAGGACGGGCTTTCCCCCGGGATAAGATTTGGAGATATTGCGAACCGAGAGCATGGGTCTTCCGCTTTCTTTCTTGAGCCTTGCCCGCGCTCGTTCCGACAACGCAGGTGCGTCCGATATCAGCTTCGGAGCAGGGCTCGCGAATCATATGCATCCTAGGGCGTCCGGGCAATGAGCGCAGATACGATCTCCACATCTCCTCCGAAATTCGGCGCGGTCTGTTGCGTGTTCGACGACGACCGTTGGCTTCCAGTGATGGTCGAGTCCATTGCGCCTGCCATCGACCGGATCCTATTTCTCGTCGCCGAACAGCCCTGGAATGGCGGAGCTGGGGATACTCAGTCGACACTCGATGCGATTCGGAGTCTGCCGAATACGGAAGGGAAGATTGAGCTGGTGCGCGGACCGTGGCGTAATGAGACAGAGCAGCGGAATGCCGGGCTCCAATTACTCCAGGAGCGTCACTGTGACTACGCGATGATCGTTGATGCGGACGAGATCTACGACCCCATCGAGCTCGAGCGCATGAAAGCGGCCGCGCTTGAGCACCCACAAGTCGGTGCTTGGTATGTGAGCATGTTTACCTACTGGCACTCTGTTGCATATCGCATCGATCCGCCCGAACAGTTTACGCCTGTTGTTTTCGTGAAGGTTGGGGAAGCGGAGTTCACCGAGAATCGGCACGTCAAAACGGAGACGGTCGGTCGGTTTTCACCGGCTCTCGGTATTTGTCACCACCTGAGCTACGCGCGTTCGAACGAGGAAGTGAGAAAGAAGCTCGCTCGCTTTAGCCATTCACATGAGATCCAACCTGGCTGGTATCAGAACGTGTGGCTGACGTGGCGCGACGAGTTGCCGCCGAGAGAGAATCTGCACCCCGTCTATCCAAGCGCCTATCGACGTGCCGTGCGGCAGGATCCTTCTCGGTATCCTCCAGCATTGAAGCGAGCGCTCGCCTCAGAGCGCGATGTTATCTGAACTTATACTCAAGATACGGTAGCGCGCCGAACGCGAGCAGGTTCAGCACTCCTGTGACGACGAGCATCGTCGTGCCCCAGCTCAACAACGAGTATGCTCTCGGTTGATACGGCTTGAGGACCGCGAACTCTTCGACAAACACGACTTCGCACGCGCCATTTCCGGTGTCGTCCCGTGAAGTGCTCGATTTGCGGAGGAATGATGGACGGTCGGAAGGGGCGTAATTCACAAGCATGCCGCGGAGCAGGATCTGATCGCCGATGTGGGCTTGTTCGACCGCTCGTTGGACCTGTTCGTTATTTGTCAGCAGGTGATTGTTCGACAGCTGACTACCCTCGAACTGTCGCCAATCGTCGCTGCTCTTTGACTGCACATAGCAGGTCCACGGTTCGCTCCAGAAAGAAAGACGCTGGTAGAACGAGTCCACGACGTTGTCGCCCCAGATGACGCAAATGTCTCGGAAGTCGACGGACTCTTCGTTGTGGTAGATATCTGAGAGAGCAGCGATGTCGTTGTGGGTGACCACCAGCCCACGGAGCTCATATCGGGCGACCGGGGTCACGGTGTAACGAGTTCCACGGTAGTCAAACTCGAAGGGTGGCTCGTTGACCTTTCGCTGAATCGGATCGGAATCGAGCACCGGGAGGATCTCTTCGGGAGGGGGCAGCCCTCGGGAGCGCTCATATCCGACCAATGCGGTGAGGGCGGAAGCGAGGAAAAGCACGTTGAGGGCGAGCCCAGCAGCTTTGAATGGATTCACAAGGTTCGTTCAGAGAGATGTTTCGAAGTTTCACCCGCTCCGTTATATCGGCAGGATAGAGACGATCCCTGAGCCATCCCTGGGAGACCGTGTCTGAGTTTCATTGAATGGCTTTGGGCTCGTAGAGCGGTCCAACTGAGGGGGACGAATGCTTTCGATCTGGTTTCTTCGTCACGGCGAAACGATATACACGACTACCCACGGCATGTGCGGCTCCGGCACCGACGCTCCGCTTTCGGAGGCAGGCTACGAAATGGCCGAGCAATTCGGCGACGCTTATCGTGAGAAGAACTGGTCAGCGATCTATTGCAGCACCATGCTCCGCGCGAGAGAAACGGTAGCGCCTCTGCTCCGCGGTGCGCCCCACGTTGTCGAGTATGTTCACGATCTCCGAGAGATCGGATTCGGCGCATGGGAGGGCGCGTCGGAGCGAGAGCTCGAGAAGCAGTTTCCGATCGAGATTGGTCGTTGGAATGACGATCGCGATGCCTCGCCGCCTCCGGGCGGGGAAAGGGCGACGAGTGTTCGAGACCGTGGCGTGAACGTGATCGAGTCGATCCGCGCGTCAGGTCGCGACGGCGATATCCTCATCGTCTCGCACAAAGCCACCATCCGGATTGTGCTCTCGCACTACTTGGGGCTTCCGGTCAGTCAGTATCACCGCTTTCTCGGTTGTCCCGTCGCATCTCTGAGCGTGCTCCAGTTTCGAAGCCGCGGACCACTTTTGGCGCACCTCGGTGACCGAAATCATCTCTCACGTGAGTTGCAGGCGCGTGGAGATAGTTAGTCCTCGTCTGCGGTCGTCAAGACCTCGAAGCGCGGTCTCGGCGGTTTATAAGCACTGTCGCGCATGAATTTACCGTAAATCGGGAACGTCAATCTTCTCAGCCCACCAAGGTTCGATTGACCTTGGTTCCGGGTTCAGTGAAAAATGCAATTGTCGCTGGGGGCGCTCTGCTCTCTGGCGTGTACAAACACAGATGGAGAGCTTATGTCAGTCACGAAAGGATTATTCTCGACCCTCGGCGCGATCGCCGTTGCGACCGTCATCTCCGGTTGCTCGATGAACAAGTCAGCCAAGTGTGATGGTGCTGGAAGCTGCGGAAAGACGGAATGTTCCGCTGAGAAGAAGTGTAGCGGTGATAAGAAGTGTTGTGGAGACAAGAAGTGCTCAGGCGAATGCTCCGGCGAGAAGGCTTGCTCTGGCGACAAAAAGTGCTCCGGCGACAAGAAGTGCTCAGGGTAAGGTGAACTGAGCCGACGCCGCAAAGACGTGCAAACGACAAAGCGGCGCCGAGAATGAAAGACCGGTTTGGTGGATTCGTCCGCCAAGCCGGTCTTTTTTATGTGGAGGTGTCGCCGCGCAGCGCCGTGATGACACCTCGGAAGTCTCCAGTCCGCGCCGCCGTCAGTGATTGCGGGTTTGCTGCGAGCACAGCGCTTTTCCCCATGATGGCGAGTTGCAGGAGCTCGTCTCCCCATTTTGCACGGAAGACGTCGAGATACTGTCGTTCGCGCTCGCGAGACTCTTCCTCGGCCTCCGCGCCGTTCCACGTGGATCGTCCGTTGAAGTGGAGAACATAGGAGGCAAGCGCGTAGTGCACAGAAAATCCTTCGAGATACGCTCGCAACGTATAGTCGTTGTCCTCTGCGCCGCCCTTCCCGAAGTTCTCGTCGAGGTCTCCCACTTTTGAATACACCGCGTAGGGGAGCTTTACGCAGAAAAACGGGAGCGTCAGTACCTTTCGATATCCTGAGTGTCGAGCACGATGGGCTTGAGTAATGAGTTCGAGTTGATCGCCGTGTTCGAGGTAATGCGATAGCTCCAGGACGCGCTCTGCTCGAAAGAGTTCGCGAAGGTACGGGAACTCTCTGTTGGAGCACGGCGAGAGTATTCCTTCGGGCCCACCCTCGAGCGGTTCGAGCCAACCCGACGTGAAGATCAAATCGTTATTAAGGAAATAGAGATCGGCTGAGCTTTGTTCAGCCTGGCGGAGCGCTGCGTTGACGTTCGCAGCGAAGCTGCGTGGTGTCACGTTTCGCTGAACTTCTAGTCGCTGGAAGTTCCGCGCGATCTCGTCGGGGAGTGCTCCGTCGTTGTCGAATAAGAGAAAGCGATCGTCCGAGCTGATGGCCGTGTGGCGAAAAAACGAGGCGAGGGCCTCAGGGGTATATGTAGTCGACGCGGCGGTCGATACCATGCCGAAGACTTTCATCGGACTCACTCGGTCGG
>JADYYL010000432.1 GCA_020853655.1 Deltaproteobacteria bacterium | reverse complement strand
TCTCTCCAACGCGGCGGCAGAAGGAACTGGAGACGGCCTGAAATTGCAGCCGGGTTTGAGCGTTGCCGAGGCGGAGAAGCGGCTGATCATGGAGACGCTCAAGTCGACGGGGAACAACAAGACTCGCGCGGCAGAGCTGCTCGGGATCTCGATCAGAACGTTGCGGAACAAGCTCCATGAATACGGCGAGATGTTTCGCGACGAGTGATCATTGACGACGAGTGTCGAGCTTTTGACGGACGCCATGAGGCGTTCCCACGACCACGAGGCAAAGCATAAGGAATATTCGGGGCTTAGCGGAGTGGTGTGCGCGGTACGAATGTTGCGGTGCGATAGTTGAGAGACGTGTCTTGAGAGAAGTGCGCCAAGACCGCGACAACCGATTGTTGTCGCGTAGGTGGACTGAGAAATCGGACTGAGACGGGCATATGAAACTTTTCGATTCGACATTGGAGGGACTGGAGCGGGCGATGGACCTTCGCTTCCGTCGCCATGCCGTGCTGACCTCGAACCTCGCCAACAGCGAAACGCCGAACTACCGTGCCAGGGAGGTGGACTTTGGGCGGGAGCTGCAGAAAGCATTTGGCGATCAATCCACCGAGGTCTCGAAGACCGACGCCCGGCACCTCGATATAAGCTTTGCTGAGACAGATCGGGTCGTCTTCGACAACACCGGTGCGATGGGCGCTGACGGCAACAACGTCGACCTCGATCTCATGACCGGAAAGATCTCTGACAACGGTCGAGCATACGAGAACGCGGCCAACATGGTGGTTCAGAAACTGCGACTGTTGAGAAACTTCACACGTCGGGGAGCGGTGTAAACTATGTTTAGCACTATCTTCAATATCGCTGCGAATGCGATGAGCGCCAACCGCCTTCGCATCAATACTATCGCCAGTAACATTGCGAACGCCGAAACGACTCGAACGCCCGAAGGCGGGCCATACAAGCGCCGCGACGTTGTTTTCAGCGCGACGGACATCAAGCCTGAGGGTTTTGAGAATGTCCTGGATCAGGCGACGCTCAAGAGTGTGAAGGTTTCCGCGGTCACCGCAGATAATTCCGAACCGACACTCGTTTACGACCCGGGGCACCCCGATGCCGACAAAGTCACCGGCATGGTGGCGATGCCGAACATCAATCCGGTGACGGAGATGGTGAACCTGATGACGGCGAGCAATGCATACAAAGCAGCTGCTGAAGTCGTGACAACGACGAAGGAAATGTCGTCGGCGCTGCGTGGAATTGCGGAACGAGGTTAACGAATACCTAGGTTTGTGAGCCGGAAGGCTCCTTCGGGAGAACGTCATGATCGACAAAATGGGATCGCTCACTGATCAGCTGAGCCTCCTTCAGGGAGTTCGGCCGGTCGCCCCAAAGGTGGGGGATGACCTCGCCCCGAAGACAGGCGGCGCAAACAATAAGGTCTCGTTCGGCGATTTCCTGCAGAAGTCGTTCGACGAAATGAATACCCTCGGCATCGAGACGGACAAGAAGATCCAGGACTCGATTGAAGGAAAGGTTGCCAATCCGCACGAGACGATCATGGCGATCCAGAAAGCGGATGTGTCGTTCCGGCTGATGCTCAATGTGAAAGAACAGCTCGAAGCTGCGTATCAGACGATCATGCGGACGACGATCGGTTAGCGAAGTGACCGACTCACGATGAGTCGGTGAGGCAGTTTTGGTTTACGACACGCGGTGGTGTCGACAGGTTCTCAGAGGGACAGGACGTTATGAACTTTGATATCGGCGCGGTCTTTGGACAGATCATCACGCTCTTCACGAGACTTCCTCTCTCGCAGAAGATCGCGCTGCCGTTCCTGTTTGCCGGAAGTATGTTCGCGATCGTGTTCATCTCCCAGTGGGCCGGCCGACCGGACTACGCGGTTCTCTTCTCTGGCTTGAAGGAAAGCGATGCTGCCGGGATCGTCGAGAAGTTGAAGGACGATAAGATTGCCTATCAGATCGATAGCGACGGCACGACCGTTCGCGTCTCTCCGCCGGAACTCGTCCACGAACTCCGTCTTGAACTCGCCTCGGCTGGTCTCCCGAAGGGCGGCAGCGTCGGCTTCGAACTCCTCGATGCCAACGTCCTCGGTCGAACCGGTTTCATGGAGAAGCTGGCATTCATGCGCGGCCAGCAAGGGGAACTTGAGCGCACAATCCAATCTCTCGATGCCGTGAAGAGCGTGCGCGTGCACGTCACCTCTCCGGAACGATCCTCATTCGTGAAGCGCGACGTTCTACCGACCGCTTCAGTGTTGCTGCGATTGAAGGTCGGCCAGGAGCTGACGAAGGCGCAGATCAAGGGCATTGCGAACCTCGTCGCGCATAGCGTTGAGCGTCTCACGCCCGAGAACGTGTCGATCATCGACTCACAAGGAAACCTGTTGAACGAGCGACGCTCTGAAGATGAGAGCGGCGGTGCGGATCTGACGCGTCTCGAATATGTCCGAAACATCGAGGCGACATTCTCGAAGCAGATCGAGTCCATGCTTGCCGGAGTCCTTGGCCCAGGGCGAGCAATTGCGCGGGTCACCGCGGCGGTCGACTTCAACGCTTTCCAGCGGGAAGAGGAGTCGTTCGATCCCGGAAGCAAAGTCGCACGGAGTGAACGCGCGGTTGACGAAGCCGCCGGTGGAACCGCGGAAGGTGGCACGCCTGGCGTCATTTCGAACCTGCAGAATAACGAGAACATCCTCTCGGCTCCTTCAAGCGCTGGCGCCAACAATCGCCGCCGAGAGAGCGTGACCAACTACGAAGTCTCCCGCGCGGTCAGTAAGACGATCGCGGCTCCGGGCAAGGTGGAACGGCTCTCTGTCGCCGTGTTGGTCGACGGACAGCACGTCGCCCTCGCGAGCGCTGCGGCCGGTGCAGAGGCAGCAAAGCAGTACAAGCCGCTGACTCCCGAGATGATCCAGAAGATCGAGAATCTGGTGAAGCAGAGCGTCGGATTCGACGGTTCACGCGGAGACACGGTTACGGTCGAGAACATGCGCTTCTTTGAACCGGACCAGTCGCTGGAAGAGGTCCTTGGTGAGGCGGAGACCATGTATCTGGTCGAGAAGTTCGCGAGCTGGATTGTTCCTGGAGTGGTGATCATCCTGTTCTTCTTCGTGGTCCTCCGACCGCTGGTTCGGTTCCTCGTGAACCCGACCGACGCCCAAGTCGACCTGAGCCGCCTCTTGCCAGCCGGTATTGAGGAGCTCGAAGCC
>JADYYL010000431.1 GCA_020853655.1 Deltaproteobacteria bacterium | reverse complement strand
CAACGCTCAGAAAGCATTCGAAGCCTATACAAAAACCGCCAGAACGGTTGACGAGCTGAACGAGCGCGCCGTTCGAAACACGAGACTCAGCGGCTAGGTCCAAGATTAATTGAAGGGAGGGGGAATATTATGATCAGAAGTCTTTTCACCGCTGCGACCGGGATGATCGCTCAGCAGCTCAACCTCGACGTCATCGCGAACAATCTCGCGAACGTGAACACGGCCGGCTACAAGAAGAGTCGCGCCGATTTTCAGGATCTGATGTACCAGGTCGTGCAAGAGCCGGGCAGCTCGCAGCAGGCGGGAACGAGCCCGCAAGGGATCCAGATCGGACTCGGAGTCCGGCCGGCGTCGGTCGGAAAACTCCACTCACAAGGAGATTTCGAGTCGACCCAAAACCCGCTCGATGTTGCCATCGAAGGCGACGGATTTCTCCCGATATCCCTCCCAACGGGGGAAACGGTGTACACGCGCAGTGGTGCACTGAAGTTGAATGAAGTTGGCTCAATCGTGACGTCTGACGGTTACGAACTGTCACCCGCGATCACGGTCCCCCCCGACGCTCTCAGTATTAACATCGCCCCGGATGGGATCGTAACCGTCAGACAACCCGGTCAAGCCGTCGCTGCACAAGTTGGACAGCTCCAGTTGGCCAGATTCCAGAACCCGGGGGGACTGCGCTCCCGCGGTCGGAATCAGTTTGAAGAGACCGAATCCTCAGGACCCGCCACCCTGACGAATGCCGGCGAAAGTGGAGTCGGCACCATCGCGCAGGGATTCCTTGAGAGCTCGAACGTGAGCGTGGTCGAAGAAATCGTGCAGATGGTGACCGGTCAGCGCGCTTAAGAGGCGAACTCGAAGGTCATTCAGACCGCCGATCAGCTGCTGTCGAACGCGATTAACGTGAAGAGGTAATCATGAGCCGAACCATGAAGGCGTTCAACTGGTGGCTTCTCGTCGCGGGTTTGCTCTCGACAACGGTCGCGCGTGCAGACCGCTCAGGGCGAGAAGTCGCGTTCCAGATCGCACCGCAGGTGGTCGTTCGTGGAGAATCGATCACCCTCCGAGACATTGCCGTCTTCAAACCGTGCGACTCGGAATATGCCCCGCTGGTTGAAGCGCTCCAAGACATCACGCTGGCAAATGCCCCAGCACCGAGAACGAAGACCGTTCTCCTCGGCGCGACCGTGCTTGAAACGATTCAGCGCTCAGGACTTCCGATCCAGAGCGTCGGCTACGCAATCCCGAAGGCCATTTCAATCGAGCGGGAAGGCCGGATCGTCGCCAAAGACGAAGTGCTCTCAGCTTTGAAGAATGTGCTCTGGGATGACAAGACGCTCGATGTGCAGGTCCGCGATATCGAGTGGGCGAACGAACAGGTCATTCCAACCGGCGTCACCCAAGTCCGAACGGAGCGACTCGGCCAGCCGTCCTCGGGAAAGATTCCGGTTCGAGTCGAAGTGTTTGTCGACGAAAAAGCAGCCGCGAGATTTCTCGCAACGGCTTCCGTCGACGACTGGCGCGAAGTTCCCGTTCCGAACCGCATTCTTGAACGGGGAGCCCTGGTGTCACCAGACGACGTTCAGATGGTTCGATTGAATCTGCTTCAGCAGCCGGCAGATATTGTGTCTCGACTCGAAGAGATTGTCGGCCGTCGTGCAAAGTCGCGAATCAGTGCGGGGGAAACCGTCCGAAAGACGTTGCTCGATATTCCGCCGGTTATTCCGAAGGGGAAGCGTGTCACTGTTGTGTTCAAGCGCGGATCGCTCTCCGCATCGATGGTGGGCAGCGCCGTCGAAGACGGATTCGACAACGGAACGATCCGTGTGAAGAACGAAAGTTCAAAGAAGATTGTCCTCGGTCGGGTCAAGAACGAAGACATTGTTGAGGTTGAGTAATGAAACGGTTGATTTTTATCGCTGCGACGAGCGCGGCGCTCGTCGGCTGCTCAAGGCAGTACTCCCAAACGCAGCGCGTTGCAGAGCGTGTCGTGCCCGCTGTCGAGTTCTCCAAAGCGGTGAAGGCCGGCACGGAGGAAGACTTCTCCATCTTGAACTACAGTGAAGATTCGATCCCAGATCCCCAGGTGGCGCCCGCGGTGATGAACGCAGGCGAAGGCGCTGTCATGACGAAAGTGGGGCTGAACGCTGACGGTGGTTCACCGGCAGCGGAACAAGCGATCCAAGCGCGGATGGAAGCGGCGCAAGCTGAATATCAGCGCGCCGCCCTTCGCTCAGATTCTCCCACCCAATCTCCCGCCGGTGAAGGCGGTGTTCAATACCACCAGGCCCCGCCGGTTCCCGCACCAAACGGCGGGATGAAGGTCGAACAGTTTCAAGAAAAGTTTAGCGGTGACCCTCGTTACCTGAAGGACGGGCTCAAGCTTCATGGCTCCATCGACGTTCCGTCGGAACAGCTCCCGGAGCCATTGCTTGGAAAACAACAGGCAGCAGTTCCTCCTCCACCGCCTCCGGGCAGCTCCGCGCCGTACTACATGGGGCAGATGACGGCCAATCCTTCACTCTGGCCAGATGAGGCGCAGGGTGCGTCGCTGTTCCGCGATATGCGCGCATTCCAGCCGATGGATATCGTGACCATCATCGTGAACGAGAGAGCGGAGGGGGCAAAGAGAGCGCAAACCGATGCGGAAACGAAATCGTCGCTCCTCGCGGCAGTCGCAAATTTCTTCGGAGAAGAGCTCGAATATGTGTCGGATAACGCCGGCCTCGACCCGACCAACCTCATCAACGCCACGACTGAATCGAAATTCGAGGGCGAAGGGAACACGACACGGTCGGGAAGCTTGAAGGCCAAGATCTCGGCGGTGATTCTTGAAGTGCTGCCGAATGGCCTCCTCCGGCTCGAAGGCACGAAGATCATGTCCGTCGACCATGAGGAAGAGATTATGGTCATCAGCGGGCTCGTTCGGCCGCGCGATATCGACGCTTTGAATCAAACAGACTCGAGCCGCATCGCAAATATGCGGATTGATTTCTATGGACGAGGTGTCGTTGCGGAGCAAACGTTCCCTGGCTGGTTCACT
>JADYYL010000430.1 GCA_020853655.1 Deltaproteobacteria bacterium | reverse complement strand
CAGCGGCGTCTATCTCGATATCATCGATGGCTATGAGTACTGGCGGGAGCAACGGGGAGCGCGGCGACGCGCGTCCGCCGCAACCGACATGGCGCGCTTGGTGATCGCGCTTGCCCGCTACGCTCGAGAGACGCGGGGCCGAAGCGATTTCATCGTGATCCCTCAGAACGGCTCCGGCATTCTCGAATACCTCTCGCCCCAACTCCGCACTCAATACCGGGCCGCGATCGACGGCATCGGCGCAGAGGACACGTTCTATTTTGGCGACGAAGACGAGAACAATCCTCTCGCGCTACAGACTGGGGTGATCGAGAATCTTGGTCAGTTCCGAGACGCCGGCAAGCCCGTCTTCTCAATCGACTATCTCACCGAGCCGCTCCTCATCGAGTCGTATAAAGGTCTCGCCTGCTCGAACGGATTCATCCCTCAAGTCAGCGTGCGCGCGTTGGATCGCTTCGAAACAAACACGCTCGCGGGATGCGACGACTAAGCCTCGACGATCGTTTTAAACCCGCCGTACAACATCTTCTTGCAGTCAAACGACATATCTTTTGGATCCGGGAACATCGCAGCAAATCTGGGATCGTTCATCACTGCCGCGTTGACCTTGTCGCGATGGGCCCGCGACTTGAACACAACGAACGCGAAGACCACCACTTCTCCTTTCTTGGCCTTGACCGCCTTCGGAAACGGCGTCATCCCAGCGGCGCGCAGATCTTCGCTCACGCACTCCCAATACTGGAGCGCACCATGCTCACGCCAAATCTTTCCGGCCTTTGCAGCGAGACGCTGGTAAGCAGCGATCTTCTTCTTTGCAATCGGGAGAACGTATCCGTCGACGTACTTGGGCATATCTACCTCGCAAAATGTTGACGCAGAGAGAGCTAACGAACTTCGCGCAGATCTTCAAGTCGAGAAAACGATGACGATCTCTGGCTCATCGAGATTCGACGTCACGCGGTGGACACTTCAGGTTACCAAGTAAAAACGGATGAGGAGAAGTTTTGGCGGAAGCGCGGAATCGTACGAGGGTGCCGAAGCACGCATCATACGGCTCCGCGCATCCACTTCCGTGCCGAAGTTCAGTTCTGCCGGCGCCGCTGCTGAGCCTTCGCGAGCCGACGGAACGCGCTCTTCAGGATCTCGTTGAAGCGATCGGGCGTGATGTCGTGATCCTTTCGGAGCCGCCGCTTCAGTCTGGAAACTCCGCGCTTGGCCTCGTAGTTCGTGTGCATCGCCGCGAGAAGCACCTCGCGTTCGACCTCAGACAACACCCGAAAGAGTCCGGTGAGCGCCCGACACAGCAGTTCGACCGGCTCGTTGTCGGACCAGTTCCGCAGCTCCTCCGCGTCGTGCAGTGGGAACCGCGAACGTCGAACCCCTGGGACCACAGCGGAGAACCCGAGCAGCTGGCTTGCTTGTGTCAGCTGCGACGGATCGTAGCCCTTGAGTACATCGATCCGAGAACCGCCCTGATCGTGTTTGACCATCTCTCTCCTCCTCTCAACCAGTGGACGAAGTTCCTTCGAATGAAGGGTCCACCGCGTCACGTCGACTCGAGATGAGAAGTCAGAGAGCTATCAGTCGAGATTGACGGTATCATATCCGTGGAGAAGAGCGAGCGACTCTGTCGCCCCTGACGGGTCACTTCACGAACAACTTCTTATACTCGCCGTAACCCGCACTCTCGAGATCAGCCACGGGGATGAAGCGGAGGGAGGCGGAATTGATGCAATATCGGAGACCTGTCTCCCCCGGACCGTCTTCGAAGACATGCCCGAGATGCGAATCGGCCTTGCTTGAACGGACCTCAGTCCGGACCATGCCGTGTGCTCGATCGACCTTCTCGGCAATGGTCGACTTGTCGATCGGCTTCGAGAAGCTCGGCCAGCCGGTTCCAGAATCGAACTTGTCCGTTGAGCTAAAGAGCGGCTCGCCGGAGATGACGTCCACATAGATGCCGGCATCGTGGTTGTCCCAATACGCGTTTGCAAAAGGCCGCTCAGTGCCGTTCTCCTTGGTCACACGATACTGCTCTGGTGACAGCAGTTTGCGGAGCTCTGTCTCGTCAGTTGGAAAAGCGCAGCTCACCCCGTCGGGACTCTTCGCCGTGTTACTCATTGTGCCTCCTTTCTCTGTTGCGCTCATCGCGGGCGCAGAATCTTCCACTGCGTTGCTCGGTTCGGCAATCCCTTGCGGGAGCCAGATGGCGGATAGACAGCCCGCAATCAGCACGTATCGAAACGCGCGGCGAATGGGGCGTCCTTCAAATGACAATGTGGGCATAAACGCCGTGCTCCGATGCGCCACTCGGTAAACCCGAAATGGGACGCAAAGGTTGGACGTATCAGAACGGAGAAGGTTCAGCACGTCTCCACGCGAGAATGAGCTGGGAGTTCGGAGGTTTGCGCTATTCAGCAACCCGTGTGCCCGGCTTCACGGCTTTCATGATTGGAATGCGCTTCTCCGCTGGATTCCCACGTTCGTCCGTCACAGGAACACCGTTCTCAAACGTGACAACGAGCGCCGACGGAACGAAGCCTCCGCGAAGGCTTCGCTGAAATTCGTAGTAACCCGCGATCGAGGGGCGATTCGCAGCGTCAAAGACACTCCATGGAACCCGGGCGGTGTTGCCTTCCACGGTGATGCTCCGAGAGTCAATGCCCTCCGAATACATGGACGGTCGGCGAGTTGGATCAGGCGAATCGACCTTCATTCCAAAGCGCTCGATCCCACTATCGGCGCTCCCAAACGCGTAGCCCGAAGAAACGCCGAAGATGACATCCGGCTTCACCGAAAACTTGGCGAACTCCTCCCGATTGTGGGGAGAGGTCATCTGGATAGAGACCTGCTTGTAAGCCTCCAGGATCTTCGCCTGATCTGCGGTCAGTTGAGGAGCAGGGGCGGTTTGTACGGCCGGTGTTTCGAACACGATCTTTCTCCATATTTGAAAGCAACGCATGGGTTATGCAGCTGGAGCGAATAAAGTGCGTTCAGAATCGCCGTTTGAGTATTCCTATCCGCTTCGCTTCATACTCCACTTTGTGCTTATAATTCGGCCATGTATGGCGACCGAGGCCACTTGTTGTCAGTAATGCGCCTACGAATGTTCGAATAGCCAGAACTGAATTGAAGCGCGTATTCCCGGAACCGAAGCGGAGCGCTTCAAGAGATCGAGGAGTTCGCGACGAGAAGTTGTCCCGTATCGAAAGGCTCGTGGGCACTGAGATTGTGCTCGGAGCGAAGCGCTTCGCCTAATGATCTTCATCCCACCGAATTGACCACGTGAACCGCTTATACTTCCTCCGCATTGGTTCTCAAGAAATCGGCCCCTTGAGCGCCGGAGAGGTTGAAGAACGATT
>JADYYL010000429.1 GCA_020853655.1 Deltaproteobacteria bacterium | reverse complement strand
GGGGACATCGCTTTCTCTCCAGGTAGTAGCGGTCATGATCGACGCTACTGGGAGATTTTTCAGCGCGGGGGTTCTGCGTGGGAGACATTCGGCCGTCCGATTCCTGGCGCGGAGATCGAGATTGAACTTCCATGAGTGAGACCACCCGGCGCGACGGAAAGATCCGCTCACTCACCTTTTTCTTGGTGAGCGGCATCGCACTATGGACGTGCGCCTCTGGCGCACTTTCACTCCTTCGCGAACCGGCAACGAGTTTTGAAGCGGTTCGACGCGGACACATGACGTCCGATGTCACTGTTTTGGATCGCGAAGGCCGCCCTCTCCATACCGTCCGAACGAACTTCACAAAACGCAACGTCACTTGGGAGCGCCTCGATGCGTTCCCATCGCATTTGGTCGAGGCGCTCATCAAGGCCGAGGATAGGAATTTCGTTCGTCATCGCGGTGTCGACTGGTCCGCGCTCAGCCGAGCTACGTGGAGTTTCATCCTCGGCGCCCCCTCCGGAGGTGCGAGCACCGTGACCATGCAGCTCGCGACTTTGCTCAACCCGCGTCCGTTACCAACCAACCGCCGGAACTGGGCAGAGAAGCGTCGCCAAATTCGTCTCGCGCGACGACTGGAAGAGAGTTGGACGAAGCCCCAGATACTGGAGGCCTATCTCAACCTCGTCCCCTCGCGTGGAGAGCTCCGCGGCCTACCGGCAAGTGCGCTCGTGATGTTTGGGAAGCACCCTCACGGACTCTCGCAGGACGAGGCTGCCGTGCTCGTGGCTCTGCTGCGCGAGCCAAATGCATCCATCGCTCGAACCGCGAGGCGCGCATGTGATCTCGCTCAATCGCTCCAGTGGAATATTGCGTGCGAGGCTTTATCGCCGCGAGTTGCTGCGGCGTTTGCCCATCCGTATGCATCTGCTGGCGAAGTTCGGCTCGCCCCGCATTTCGCACGGAAGGTTGTTTCGCATCGGCCGGCCCAAGAGTCCTCGTTCCTTCGGACATCACTCGACCGCGAGGTTCAGGAGGCGGCACTGAACGTCCTTCGACGACATATTGAACCGCTGGCCGATCGCTCCGTGCGCGATGGGGCCGTGATCGTCATCGACAACGCAAGCGCAGAGATTCTCGCCTACGTCGGCAACACCGGCGCAACTTCCTCCGCGCGTCATGTCGACGGCGTTCAAGCCTCTCGCCAAGCTGGTTCGACACTGAAACCTTTCCTGTTTGCTCGCGCGTTCGAGCGGCGCCTCCTCACTCCATCGAGTCGAATTGAAGATGCACCGTTCGAGATCGCGCTGCCGGCTGGGATCTATCAGGTGCGCAATTACGACCACATCTTTCGCGGTCTCGTCAGTGCGCGGGAGTCGCTCGCGTCCTCGCTCAATATTCCGGCCGTGCGAACATTGCAGCTCGTCGGCGAGGATGACTTCGTCGAGACCTTGCGCACAATCGGATTCGCTCAGCTTCGCGGGAATGAACATTATGGCCCATCAATCGCGCTTGGAAGCGCGTCCGTGACGTTGCACGAGCTTGCGACGGCTTACCTCGCTCTCGCGAGCGGGGGAGAGTACCGCGAGCTTCGAACATCGGTCGGTGCGGCCCCTTCCGGAGGGAACCGTTCGCAACTCTCTGGGCTCTCAACGTATCTCGTCGGGACCATACTCTCCGATCGCGAAAGTCGAGCGGCCACCTTCGGACTTGAAAACTCCCTTGCGACGCGGTTCTGGAGCGCTGTCAAAACAGGAACAAGCCGCGACATGACTGACAACTGGTGCGTTGGATATTCCCGCCGATACACGGTGGGCGTCTGGGTTGGTAACTTTTCGGGAGCTCCGATGTGGAACGTCACCGGCGTAACAGGAGCTGCGCCCGTTTGGCTCGAGATGATGAACTGGTTGTACGAACGTCGCGGATTCGACACCGCCCCCCCGGCCGCACCGGATGGGATCATACGAGCTGCGACGTTCGCCCCGGACCCGGCACGCTCCGTCGATGAGTATATCGTGGGGACGGAACCCGCCGACCTCAGCGACTCCGCGACACTGACTCAACCCTCGATACTCTTCCCACCCGATGGGGCCGTGTTTGCGGAAGACGACGAGATCCCTGTGAATAATGCGAAGCTGGCGGTGTTGCTCTCGAGGGCCGACGATCGAACACTGGTCTCCGTTGACGGGCAACCCTTGCTCGGGTTTGGCGCGCGACGAATGTGGGTCCTCTCCCCTGGGTCTCACACGGTAGAACTCAGGGTCGGTGGCGTGCTCGTCGACCAAGCGCACTTCCTTGTGCGCGCAGCTCGTCGGAGCGCCGTTCATTCGCCCTTCGAGGGAGTGCGTTCGTGAAAAGTCTCGACCAAACAACGATCCGTCGCGGCGTGCTATTCGATGTCGCTGTGATCACGGCGCTCGCCTGCTTCTTTTGTCTGTTTCGACTCGGAGCGTGGTCGTTTGGCGATGGCGATCAGACGACCCATTCGAAGGTGGTGCAGGAGATGGTCTACTCGGGCGATTGGTGGAATCCAACCAACGCTGGAGTGCCCTATTACAACAAGCCACCGCTGAAGATGTGGATGGTGGCGACCATTGTCTCTCTCTTTGGAGAAACGAACTTCATCTATCGATCAATCGACGGCACCGCCGGG
>JADYYL010000428.1 GCA_020853655.1 Deltaproteobacteria bacterium | reverse complement strand
GGCGTAGGAGTCCGCGTCGGCGTGCGAGTTGGAGTCGCCGTCGGAGTCATCGTCGGGGTAGGAGTCCGCGTCGGCGTGGCTGTCGGCGTGCGAGGTGGAGTCGCAGTCGGAGTCAGCGTCGGCGTAGGAGTCCGCGTCGGCGTGGCTGTCGGCGTGCGAGTTGGAGTCGCAGTCGGAGTCATGGTCGGCGTAGGGGTCCGCGTCGGAGTGGCCGTCGGCGTACGAGTCGGTGTCGCGGTCGGAGTCTTCGTTGGCGTAGCCGTTGGGGTTCGGGTCGGCGTTGCGCTCGGGGTTGGTGTCGGATCGGGATCGCACTCGTCGTAGCCACACCCCCATTTCAACCAGTCGATGACGACGGTCTTGCCGACCGCGCCGTAAGTGTCGATCTTAAAGAGGATCGCTCCGATGTTCGTGAAGTTTGCGTGACCTGATGGACCGGGCCCCATGTTTGCGCGGGGGATATAGACGGTCTCATCGGTGTAGCTTCGCGACAGCACGATGCTCCCATAGGAGTACTTATTTGGGTTAGCCGTGACGCCATCGAAGAACCAGATGTGCAATGTGACTGGCTGGCCGGTGAACTCGAACGACGTGACCCGCACTTGGAGTCCTTTGTTCGTTAACGTTGCACCGAAGTTTGCGTGCATCCCGGAAAATTCCATCACGTTGTTGGAGTTTCCGTCGTAAACGAGCTTGCCGTATCCCTCTGAGATCGAGTTTGCGACGAACTTGCAAAGGCCGTCGCTCGAACTCATCCGGACGTCGAGTCCCGCAGCCAGGTAGGCGAGGTGACCACGCTTGCCGCCAATTGCGGTTGGCGCAGACATGCCTTGCATCGCCCACGAGGAGTTTGGCGATGCATCAGTCACACCGCCGTCGCCGGTGCAGTCGTCAATGAGGATCTCCTGTTCATGACAGGGGTCGTTCGGTTCGACGCAAATCGGCGCCTCGCCCGCCCAAGCGCGAGGTGCTGTGAGGCTGATGCTTGCAACGGCAGCAACTGCCAAAGCCACGCGCGTACAGAATGTTCTGTTGAATTTCATTTCACACCCTATTCACTTGTCGAGATGCACTAGATCGTCGGCCATTTCGGAGAAGCGCTGCAGCGCAAAACTGCGCTCGCTCCTCCCGGCTCGCTGACCCTGAGGTCAGTCGGCTCATAGGAACTTTGAACGAGAATCCGGGGACGCCCCCAAGACGGAACCCGCACATCAGAAAGATGCTTTCCTGACACAGGAGGGTGTTAAAAATGTTTGCACGCGTTTTAAGTGCTTGAATTTCCTTGAATAACTGATGTTTTCGGTGGCACAACTCGTGCTTTATACGTTCCCCCTCCGAAAAAAATCGGAGCAGAAATGGGATTCCCGCGGACTAGGGGGTATGAATTGTGCGGCGAACAATTCGCAGCATTACTCCGGCACTTTGGAATGAAGAGGAGCGGTATGAAAGTCTTTGGATTGTTGGGTGTGGCAGTTGGGTTGATGGTGCCGGTTTGTGCATCGAATGCGCACGCTGACGAGACGTTGAGCGTCCGCGCTCAAAAGAACGTCGTTGATATCCAGGGCTTCGCAGCTCAGTTGGCCAACGCCGACGAAAGCAACCAGGCGACGATCTTCTCCGGCTCGTATGCGGGATTGATCGAAAAGACAAACGCGCTCTACGACGAACTCCTTGGCAGTGCCTCAACCGACGCGACGTTGGTGTCCGAGATTGAGCAAAGCCTCGATGCGCTCGCCCAGCTCGAAGCGCGGTATCAGAGCTCGAGTATCTAACAGTCCGCTTCGCTCCGGTGCTGAGCGGATAAAAAACGCCGTCACTCCTTCTCGGGACTGACGGCGTTTTTGTTTGCGGTACGACCCAACTACTTCTCGCTCACATTTTCCGCGACGAAAGAGACGAGCACCTGATGGTCTCCGACCTCAGCTCCCTTCTCCACATGCACTTCCGCAATGACGCCGTCCCGCGGCGAGACAATGTTATTCTGCATTTTCATAGCTTCCAGTTTGAGCAGAACTGCTCCCGCGATGACAGGTTCGCCTGGCGCGACACAAATCTCAGCGACGAGCCCCGGAATTGGCGCAAGCACTTCGTTGCGGTTGCCGCTCGATTGACGGGGACGAGAGATGGCTGAGCGACGCTCCCCGGAAGCTCCATCGCCCGAGCTCTTCCCCGGTACTGGAAATTCATAAGCGACATCGTAAGTCCGCTCACCGATCGAGAACCGCACGCGATTCCGTTCCTCGGCGAGGATCTTGACTTGGCGGCGGGCGCCATTCACCAGAAGTTCGAGTTCACGCGGCATGGTGTTCTCCGCGGTGTTCTTCGGCTTCTGTATTCTCGACCAACGTGGCGTAGCCGATTCGTCCGAACGGCGCAGCGCTCTCGTGATTTCGACTCAGGAGGAATGCGCCAATCGCGAGAGCGACCTCGAGTTCCTCCTCGAGCAGGGCTTCGGGGTGTTCGGTCATAGTGGGATGTTCCCATGTTTTCGGGGGAGGTTTGACTGCTTCTTCCCTCGAAGAAACTCAAGTGCTCGGACAAGGTGGAGACGAGTATCGGCCGGCTCGATGACGGCGTCGACGTACCCGAGGGACGCGACGGTCCAGGGATTGGCAAACTGCTCCCGATACTGCGAGACGAGCTTCTTATGCTCCGCCGCGGGGTCACTCGACTGAGCAATCTTCTCGCGGAAGATAATGTTCACCGCGCCATCGGGCCCCATCACCGCGACTTCTGCGCTTGGGTAGGCCAGGTTGATGTCGGAGCGGATGTGCTTGGAGCTCATCACGTCGTATGCGCCGCCGTAGGCTTTTCGGCAGATGACCGTTAGCTTCGGAACGGTCGCTTCCGCGAATGCGTACAGGAGCTTCGCCCCGTGGCGAATGATGCCACCAAACTCTTGCTTTGTTCCTGGAAGAAATCCCGGGACGTCGACAAACGTGACGATGGGAATCTGAAATGCGTCGCAAAAGCGAACGAATCGAGCGGCCTTTACGGAAGCGTCGATGTCGAGACAGCCCGCGAGCACTTGCGGTTGATTCGCGACGATTCCGACGGAAGCTCCATTGAGCCGAGCGAATCCGATGACGATATTCTGCGCAAAGCGTTCTTGGACCTCGAAGAACGAGCCTTCGTCCATCACCCGAACGAGAAGCTCCTTAATATCGTAGGGCTGATTCGGCTCCGCTGGGATAAGGGTATTGAGATTCTCGTCTCTCCGCTCGGGCGAGTCGGTCGTGGGTATACGCGGCGGAAGCTCTCGATTGTTTTGAGGGAGATAGCTGAGTAGCGTTCGAATGGAGTCGAGACACTCCTCTTCGGTCTCGGTGAGAAAGTGCGCGACGCCACTGATCTCGTTATGTGTATGCGCTCCGCCAAGCTCCTCTTTCGTGACGCTCTCCTTGGTCACAGCCTTGATGACCTCTGGCCCCGTGATGAACATGTGACTCATCATGTCGACCATGAACACGAAGTCTGTGATCGCCGGTGAATACACCGCGCCGCCGGCGCATGGACCGAGAATCGCGGAAATTTGAGGGACGACCCCAGACGAAAGGACGTTCTTGAGGAAGATGTCGGCGTAGCCGGCAAGACTCTGCACCCCCTCTTGAATACGCGCGCCGCCGCTGTCGTTCAGTCCAATGACCGGACATCCAGTCTCAACGGCGAGATCCATGATCTTGACGATCTTCTGTGCATACGTCTCTGAGAGCGACCCGCCGAAGACGGTGAAGTCTTGAGAGAAGACGACCACTCGTCGCCCCTGAATCGTTGCATATCCGCAGACGACGCCATCGCCGAGATAGACCTCGCCGTCCAGTCCGAAATTGGTCGATCGATGGGTGACGAACTTGTCGAGCTCGACAAATGACCCGGGGTCAACCAAGCGCGCGATACGCTCGCGGGCCGTGAGCTTCCCGCGCTCATGCTGTTTTCGTATCCGATCCTCGCCACCACCGAGCTCGGCTTCGAGGTGACGTCGTCGGAGCTCAGCAATTGGATTCGTGGTCACAAGGAACTCCGCTGTCGTCGAGTGACTGCAATCATTGAGCCTTTCTGCGCGGATGAGGCATCAGCGGAAGAATATGTGGGCTCGATTTTCAAAAGAGGTTCTACAGCAAAGACCCCAGTTGATCTATGGTGAAGTCCGGAAGTGAACCTATCAAGCATTGACTGAATGTCAGCGATCCTCCAGATCAACCTTCCGCCGGAATATAGGGTGCGATGAAACGCCGAACGGTCGATCAAGAGCTACAACGGTGGCGTCAGGAGTCCGCGCAGAAAGAGCGCGCCGATGGTTCGCGGGCACCCGCTGCCGTGACGGGCTCCGACATTCCACTTCCCGATCTTTTTACCCCCGGCCCAACCTCGACCGAGGCGGCCTATCTCGACTCTGTCGGATTCCCCGGCGAGTTCCCGTTCACCCGTGGCATACAGCCGACGATGTATCGGGGCAGGCTCTGGACCATGCGCCAGTATGCTGGCTTCGGAAGTGCTGCTGAAACCAACCGGCGATATCGCTACCTCCTCGGGCAAGGGACCACTGGTCTTTCGGTCGCGTTCGATCTCCCTACCCAGATGGGTCGAGACTCTGATGACCCGATCGCGCGAGGGGAGGTGGGGCGAGTTGGAGTCGCGATCGATACTCTGGCGGACATGGAGACACTTTTCGAAGGGATCGATCTCGCGGAGGTCTCCACGAGCATGACGATCAACGCGACCGCACATGTGCTGCTCGCCTTTTATCTCGCACTTGCCCAGAAGCGTGGAGTCCCCTGGACCGCACTTCGCGGGACGATTCAGAATGATATCTTGAAAGAGTATATCGCCCGCGGCACCTACATCTATCCGCCGCAGCCGGCGCTGCGGATCGTGACGGACATCTTCGAGTACTGCCGCGGGAACGTGCCGCAATGGAACACGATCAGCATCTCTGGCTATCACATCCGTGAGGCGGGCAGCACGGCGGTGCAGGAAGTGGCCTTTACGCTGGCGAATGCCATCGCGTATGTCGAGGCGGCAATCAGCGCCGGGTTGACGGTTGACGAATTCGCCCCGCAGCTCTCGTTCTTCTTCAACGCACACAACAATCTGCTCGAAGAGGTGGCGAAGTTTCGGGCGGCGCGCCGGATGTGGGCGCACATCATGCG
>JADYYL010000427.1 GCA_020853655.1 Deltaproteobacteria bacterium | reverse complement strand
GAGTCCATCGGCCAGCTCGCCGCCGGAATTGCGCACGAGATCAATACGCCGATCCAGTTCGTCGGCGATAACACTCGTTTCCTCAAAGATTCCTTTCGGGAGCTTCAGACCGCGCTGGAGTCTCTCCGCAACGGTACTGCGACGAGCGATTCCCTCGATGCCGCCGAAATCGACTTTCTCAGTTCAGAAATTCCACGAGCGATCGAGCAAACGCTCGAGGGTGTCTCTCGTGTCTCTACGATCGTTCGCGCCATGAAGGAGTTTGCGCATCCAGGGAGCGACAAGAAACAGGCAGTCGACATCAACCGGCTCATCGAGAGCACCTCCATCGTAAGCACGAACGAATGGAAGTATGCGGCGGAGATGTCGCTCGTGCTCGACCGCAATCTCCCTCTCGTGCCTTGTCATGCTGCGGAGCTCAACCAGGCGGTGCTCAATCTCATCGTCAATGCGGCACACGCGATTGCGGAGAAGAGTGGAGCGAAGAAGGGGAAAATTACCGTGAGCACGTCGCTCGACGGTGACTACGGTGTGATCAGTGTTGCAGATACCGGTGCCGGTATCCCCGACAACGTTGCGCCAAAGGTCTTCGATCCATTCTTCACGACGAAGCCGATCGGCAAGGGAACTGGACAAGGACTCTCGATGACACGCTCGATTATTGTTGAGCGTCACGGTGGAATGATCGGGTTTCGAACTGTTCCCGGAGAAGGGACGACGTTCAACATTCATCTCCCGCTTACGGCTTGATGTAACAAAAGCGAGGCCCCTATGAAACAGACCATTCTCTTTGTGGACGACGATCCGACCTTGCTGAGTGGCCTGCAGCGAATGCTTCGCCCCATGCGCACCGACTGGGCGATGACCTTTGTGTCTGATTCGTCAGAGGCGGTGCAGACGATGAATTCCACCTGCTTTGACGTTGTCGTTACGGACATGCGGATGCCAACGGTTGACGGCGCAAAGCTCCTCGCGGAGGTGCGCAATCTCTGTCCGCACAGTGTGCGAATCGTCCTCTCCGGTCAGGCGGAGCTCGAGATCGTGCTCCGTGCCGTGGAACATGCGCACCAGTACATTTCGAAGCCGTGCGACGCCGAAGTTCTCAAGGAGATTATCAAGCAGGCATGTGCACTAAAAGGAGTCATCTCCAACATCGCGCTAAAAGATTTCATTGCGCAGATTCGCTGCCTCCCAGTGGACTCTACAAAGTATCATGCCGTTCGTGCAGCATTGGAATCTGGGTCTCATGATCTGGACGAACTGGGTAGTCTCTTCGCTGCGGATCTTGGGATGGCGACGAAGCTCCTGCAACTCGTCAACTCCTCGTTTTTCACTTCAACCCGAGCACCGACATGCCACGATGCCGTCAAGGTGCTCGGGCTCGATCTGCTGACGGAGCTTGTTCTGCGAGTCGGAATCTTCGCTGACTGCGAGACTCATTCCGTCAGCCATCTGGTAATCTCTTCGCTCAACGAACATAGCATTCGAGCGGCGCAGCTCGTGAAGGAACAAGCTCAATCAGCAGGAATGGCGGGGCCGGAGCTTGCGCATTACGAGATGGCGGGATTTCTGCACGACGTCGGCCGATTGGTCCTCGCGACGTTTGCTCGAGCGCACTACGAGGAACTCTCTTCGCAACACTTTGAGAGCTGGTCAGAGCTGTTGGCTGCCGAGCGGCAAATGTTTGGAGCCTCGCACCAGGATGTGGGCGCTTACTTCCTCCGCTTGTGGGGCTTCGAGGAAGGGGTCGTCCAGTCCGCTGCCGCACATCATGACGATAGCGAAACAGACGGTCCGTTCGCCGTGGTTCGGCGAATCGTGAATGCCGTCGATCAACGCGTGCACCGAGACCTGCCTGTTGAGCCCGTCGAGGAGAAACGATGACGACGAAACCAACGATACTTCTTGTCGACGATGAGCCTCATCTTCTTGATGGACTGCGGCGACAGCACCGAACCAAGTTCCAGTTTCAAACCGCCGTCGGTCCCGCGGAGGGACTTCGCGCTCTCCATACGTCAGGCCCATTCGCGGTCGTCGTGTCGGACATGCGCATGCCTGAGATGAACGGTGTTGAGTTCCTGAAGGAGGTCAAGGTCCTCTCTCCTTTGTCCGTTCGCCTCATGCTGACCGGCAACAGCGATCAAGAAACGGCGGCGCTCGCCGTTAATGAAGGCAGTATCTTTCGATTCCTTTCGAAACCATGCGAGGCGGGGGAATTCGTTCAAGCGATGAACGATGCCCTCGGCCAATATGAGCTTGCCCGGAAGGAGAGGGAGATTCTTGAGTCCACGCTCACCGGAAGCATTCGGATCGTAACCGAACTGCTCGCGAGCATTAGCCCTGCACTCTTTGCCGAAGGGGTCCGGGCACGAGAGCTCGCGAAGCAACTCGCTGAACGAGCGGCGCTGGAAGATGTATGGGAGCTCGAACTCGCAGCGATGTTTGCCAACGTCGGTATGATGAGCATTCCCGCCGATACGCTTGAGCGTTACCGTCGGAGGGAACGGCTCGAAGAGTCCGAGCGCAAGGCGATTGCGCGGGCCTCAGTCACGAGCGGTCGTCTGCTGTCGAACATTCCCCGGCTGTCACGTGTCTCGCAGATGGTCGCCGGGATGACGGTCCCGGAGAGCCCCGATGCTCGCAATGAATCTCCTGTCGGTTCACGGGTTCTACAAATCGTCTATGATTTTCTCGGATTCGGTGGAGGCACTGTTCCTGCGCGTGCGCTGAAAGAGCTTCAGAAAGGACGTGCCAACTACGATTCATCGCTCTTGGCGGATTTCTTTGCGTTGCATGGCGTCGACGAGCCCGGCTCGGCAGCGGCGGTTCGGAAAGAGGGGATCGAGATTCAGCCATCGGAGTTTATGCCCGGTCAACGAATCCTCTCCGATATTCTCACGACGGATGGAATACTCCTTTTGAGAGCGGGCAACACGCTGTCAGAGGGCAGCGTGGAACGACTTCACAACTATGCACGACTGATCGGAATCCAAGGGCCGATCTTGGTCGACAGTCGCGTGCCAACGACATCGACGCCACCAACAACGGAGACGCCATATGAAGCCGCAAGTCCTGCTCGTTGATGACGATCCTCTCCTGCTCGAAAGTCTGAAACGGTCACTCCGCAAGGAACCGTATAACATTCTCTGCGCTACAAGCGGTGAGCAGGCGATGAGCGTTCTCGCGACGCAGCAGATTGACCTCATTGTCTCCGACGAGAAAATGCCTGGAATGCGTGGACACGAACTTCTCACACTCGTTCGCGAGCAGTATCCCAACACCATGCGAATTATGCTCTCGGGGCAGCCGTCGCTTGATATCGCGGTTCGAGCGATCAATGCTGGAGAGATATTTCGGTTATTCGTGAAGCCTTGCAAGGAAGTTGAAGTCGCGCTCGGCATTCGGGCGGCTCTCCAGCAACGAGAGCTCATCGTGCAGAGTCAACGACTCCTCCGCGCAGCTCAACATCAGAAACGGAGTATCCAGGATCTTGAGGAAGCGTACGGGAGTGGCGTTTCCCGTGATGAATCTGGCGTGATCGAGCTTCCCGAGCAAAGTGAGGACCTTGAAGAGATCCTACGAGAGATAGAGCTTCAGCTCGGACTCGAGGGACCTCAGTAGAGCCCCTGATTCATCGCTCCGCGAGAGCTTGCTAGCGTACGTCCCTCCGCGCGAAGAATGTGCGGGTTCAGAAATGGGATATCACGATCAACCGCGAGCGTTCATAACACTGGTATGCATTGAGAAACGAGGGTCAGCACGTGACGT
Source organism: Deltaproteobacteria bacterium (assembly GCA_020853655.1). Lineage (GTDB taxonomy): Bacteria > Bdellovibrionota_C > UBA2361 > SZUA-149 > JADYYL01 > JADYYL01. Next base: position 87 of record JADYYL010000427.1, on the reverse strand, counting down.
GTTCGACGGGTCGTGAGCGATGAACGAGTGGGGAAGCGATGACTGAGCAGGGATTGCGAGGAACGGGATCAACGAGTGGTATTTCTG
>JADYYL010000426.1 GCA_020853655.1 Deltaproteobacteria bacterium | reverse complement strand
TCAAGTGAGCGATATCCGCTAAATCGCTCTTCGTCGGTCGGCTCAACGAAGCCCCGCGCATTCTCGTAGATCGTAAGTCCGTCGGAGGGTCGAGCATATTCATGATCTTCCGAGCCGTAAGAGACGAGCGTCGTATCGGCGTGGCTCGGCGAGCTGGCGAATACTGAAAAAAAACCAACGAAGAGGGCAAAAACGAGTCCGTCTCTCATTGTGCACCCGCATGTGCGCGATACTCCGCGATCCAGGCTCGCCATCGACCGAGCCCCGCGTCACGTTCTGTGGGGGCGGCGTCGGGCGAGAAGCCCTTACTCTGCCCCGTTTGAATCGTCAGAATCTGCAGCGCTATGCGTCGTACATCATCCTTCTCGTCGCCGAGCGCTTCAACGACCCCCTCGAGCATGAGCAATCGCTGAGGTTCCGTCAGGTGGATCTGATCGCTCGCAAGTGCACACGCCGCTTTGTCACGAAACAGTGGATTCGGATCATTGCGCATGTTGTCGAGCAGCCCTTTCACGACGGATTCGTCGCTGCTCACACGGCCAAGCGCCCACTGCACTTGTAAACGGAGATTCTCGTCCGGGGTGTGTAGATCTTTATAGAGAAGGTCTCGAGCCCGTTCGGACTTGAGGCTGAGATAGTAGAGCGCCGATGCAACTTGGGTGCGCGTTCGAATATCGCCTCCCTCATACATTGACAGGAGAGGATTGAGAGCGTCCGCACCGAACGGCTTCAGCTCTTCGTATCGCTGCGAGTTCAGGATCGTGGTGATGCGCTCAGTTGTCGGAGACTCTGCATTCGCGAAGGTGGGCAGAGAAAGTGAGAGGAGGAATGCGAGCTTTCTCATGTTCGTGAGGAAATGGTTGTTACCGGACGGGGTCAGTCAGCTGGAGAAGCGAACTGGCCGCCCCAGCGTCATGTCCCCCTTATTCGTCGCTACCCGAAGGGAATGTTGTTGTCCAGCTGAAGGAGATGTCGAGAATGCGTGAGGCTCGGAACTGGTTGGAATGGGGCTTGGCAGACGCCTCTTGTCCCGAGCTGATCGCTACGATGTCGGCTCAGATGTGTGCGCGGCGAGGCCGCGCAGTACCTGCATGGCCAGTTCCGCTTTCTCGGTCGGTACGAAGAGATGGTCGTGATAGAAAGCCGAGACTGCGTTGACACTTATCTGAGCCTCGGCGAGATGCTGCGTAATCACCGCGAGAAAACCGACTGCCTCGAGACTCGAGTGGACCGTGAGCGTGATGAGCCGACATGGAAACGCGAAGCTCAGCCCTTCCTTCTCGGCATCGGCCCGACGTGTGACGAGCGTGATACCCTCACGTTCATGGAATTCCATCAGCGCCGGCACAGTGAGCCGCCTTCGTTGTTCGGAGTTCACCGTTAAGAACGCATACTCGTCCGGATCGAGGGCCGGACACATCGTCGAAAGAAGTTCCGCGAGGTTCTTTTTCCCGGGCATCATGCTTCCATGGGCAATGAGTTATTCTCCTTGATCAGCAGACGTCGTTCGTCGCGCCTTTCGTCTCAGACCCGTTCTCCAGCCGGGCGCGAAAGTGTCAGCACTTGCTCCGGTCGCGAATCAGAACCGCGAAGGGCTCCAGTGATCGATCCGGTCGTAACTGGCAACGGCAATGTCGCGTCGACAGACCACTCCCGCATGGCGCATTGAGGCTATGTGGGACGTCCTTCGCCGAACGGACCGGAGACACAACTCGGTGCCGAATGGACTTTCGGGCATGGCGCAGGAGTTGTCGACTGTTAATCCCTCCGCGCGATGGAAGGCGGCAAAGGCTCGGAAGATATTCGAGATTTTCGTGTGGCCCTGTCTCATCGCGCCGGGAGTGAAGGCCGTTGCGGGACGCTACATCGGGGCGGATGAGCCGCTCTGGAGGAACCCCCGAGCGTTCTTTCTTTGAGTTTCCGCTTCAGTCTAACGCGCACTGAGTCGAACAATTCTCTTCAGGTCAATTCAGGAGTTGTTCAATGAAGTTCACTCGCGTTTCCTTCGCGCTCGCTGCCGCTCTGACTTTCTCGCTTTCATCTAACACTGTCGCTCAAGCACAACTGGCTATTCCGGATGAAGTTGTCATTCTGCGCGGAAACGTGAACGAGAAAGAGTTTCATTCTCGCGTGAGTGAGATGGGTGCGATGGCGTCTGTCTCGAAGCGCTCCGATGTCGCAACGATTCGCCTACACTCTTCGCCCAACGGATCCGTAGCGGCGCTCTCGAAAGGCGATATTCGAGAGCTAGAGGCGATGTGCGACGAGCTGGAACGAAGCGGAGTCGCGACGGTCTGCAGTCCCAACTTTGTCCGCCGTAAAAGCACCTCTATTCAATCCGCCGACCCAGAATACTATCAACTCTGGGGGATCGAGCGCATCGCGACTCCAGCCGCTTGGGCGACGACCGAAGGGTCGCGTTCCGTCGTCGTTGGGGTGATCGATACGGGGATCGACATTGCTCATCCTGACTTTGACCAGAACATCTGGACCAATCAGGACGAGGTCCCCGATGACGGGATTGATAATGACGGTAACGGATACGTCGACGACGTGCATGGATACAACTTTATAGATGATGTCTCATCACCGATGGACGGTGAGGGGCACGGCACTCACGTTGCGGGAACGATCGGTGCACGAAAGGATAATAACTTCCAAGTTGCTGGGGTCAGTCCGCAAGTCTCGATGATGGCCGTCAAGGTGCTCGATGATGAAGGGAGTGGGTCCGTCGAATCGGTCGTTGAGGGTCTTCTCTACGCTGCTGCGAACGGAGCGCAGGTCGTGAACATGTCGCTCGGCTCAAGTGATTACTCGAGGGTCGAGCTCGTCGCTCTCCGTC
>JADYYL010000425.1 GCA_020853655.1 Deltaproteobacteria bacterium | reverse complement strand
TGGTTCGTGCGCTCATCGACCGCAACGCTACCGCGCTCAGTCAGCACCGCTTCAACTTGCTCCTTGAGCTCAGTTGCGCGCGCGTAGCTGATTCGCGTGTAGGTGACCTTCAGATCTTCGAGATTCTCAGCGGCCTTCTTCGCTTCGCGGAGAGCTTCGCGCTCTTGGCGGAGTTTATCGACCGGAGCAATTCGAATGACATTTCCTTCCGTCACCTGATCGAGGCCGTTCGTCTTCAAGATGACGTCAAGCGCCTGGTCCCAAGGCACGTCGACCAACCGCAGCGTGACCTTACCCGTAACATCGTCGCTCGCGATGATGTTCAGGTTCGACACTTCAGCGATGATGCGGAGTGCGTTGTCGATATCTGTCTCTTGGAGGTCGAGAGAGATGAGGCGACCCGTGTAGATCTTCGATCCGTCTGCGGAAGCGATTCCAGTCGGATTGCGGCGGGCGGTTTCATCGCCACCAGCAACTTCGACGTTCGCGTCTGACTCAGCGGGCTTCTCTTCTTCCGGCTTCATCTGTCCGCGAGCTTCCGATGCGACACCGGAGTTTGCGGCGTTGGCCACGACGAGAATTTCGGAGTTACGCGAGAACGCTCGCAGCTCGACGCCGGAGTCCACAAACATGCGGACGATGACGTCTGAGCCGGATTGAACGGTACGGGTGGAGCGAATGCCTTCAGCGCCAGGAGCCGCGAGCTGCGGGAACTTGGCGTCCTCGGTCGCGGTCGCGCCGCTTATCACGAGGGAGTATTCGCTTGGGGCGTTATGCCGCAATTCAAACGGCGCCTTGCCGTTGACAGCGACAGCAACTTCACCAGCGGAGTTCTTTGTCTTGCTGAACCGGATCTGCTCGACAGTCGCCTGCGCAATCTGTTCAGCCTTCGCCGGAGCGGCAACCGGAGCAACTGCAACCGGAGCAACAACTTCGTTCGACGCGAGTTCTTGCGGAGCAGGAAGCTCAGCGACAACTGAATCCGTCGTATTCGCAGCTTGTGTAATCGTTGCTGCTTCCGTCGCAATCGGAGCGGCAGCGGCTTCGGTTCCTACTGATCGGAACGTAATCGCTACTTTTCCGTTTTCACGGTCGACAGTGCGGTATGTGGAATCCGTGCTGCCAGCGAGTTGAGTGAGATCGAACACGATCCGGGTGCGGTCGGTGTGCGATCCGACGCGGATTCCCTGAACGAACGAATCACTCTCAACCGGAACGGCGCGGTTGCCGTTCGACTGGCTGCCGATGAGATCGAGAACGAGCCGCGGGGGCGAGTCCATCGACGTCACTTCGTAAGGGTTCTCGTTCGGCGAAGACACGAGGACCTTCGTGTATCCGGTCCCTCGTTCTAACTCGACACCGACCCCAGCGTCGTTTACGCCCAACAGCTCTTGCGAGCCTGTAGGCGCAGCCGTTGCTGCTGTATCGGTGGGCTGTTCAGCCGCAAGGCCGGACACCGAGTCGTTGATCTGAGTGTCAGATTCAGTGGTCGCGACCGTGTCGCTACCGTCTCCTGGGTTCGCCGCTCGATCAGGAGATGTCCATTGGGGAGCCGAGCTAGTCGCGCACCCTCCGAACACACTCACCAAAACAGCGAAACGAAGAGCTTTGCTCAAAACGCTCATGAAGTCTCTCCTCAGCCTCAAAATCAGTCTTTCGACTGGACTATCTGCAACTCGTGAATTGGAACCGCTACTACTGGAACAAAATTGCCGAACGAGTATTCACCTTCGAACGCTTGCATCCCTCAGGGGGACTTTGCTGGCGCTCTTGATTACTACTCCTCGAAACCTGGATTAGGAAATCCAGATCGAAAATACAAAATCAAAGTACTGCTCGCTGATGCTTAAATCCGAATGTTTAAGCGAGGCGTTCAAATCCGTTTGAACGTTTCACATCTCTCAGCGTCTATCTCTCGAGTCCACCCCTCAACAACCACTTCCGCCTTTCGAAATCCACCGCTCGTTCAAAGCGCAGCACAGTCTTTATTTACTGCCCTTCGCTCTGATCTTCTCGTCCGTCGATTCGCGTTCGCTGCGGGCCTAGGTAGACAGAACCTAGGTAAACCGAACTCAGCAAAACAAAACTCAGCGAATCAAAATAAACGACGGATGCAATTTCTCCGACGCTTGATGAACTGACTAATCACGACTCGAGAGATGTGCGAAGCCTCATGACTCACGCAACCGGAAGAAGCGAAGCGCCCGGATTATCCACACCCCAATAACTCGATGAGTAGAGTTCGTAAAGCGGAAAAAAACGAGTAATTAGAAGTTTATTTCTCTTAAAGCTCCCTGATTGTTCAAGTTGCTGAAACTAACTCGGGAGCGATCTCGCCACGATGCGTGTTTAAGTAACGCTCTTTCTCCTCCGAGCAATAATCGACGCGTCACTCCCTTTCGTCTCATTTCGCCTCTCAGCGAACCACCGCCTCCCCTGTCGCACGATCGGGGATCTCGAGCTCTCCGGAAATCTCTTTCACCTGCGCGAAGACTTCCAGGTCACCATTCCGTGCTCAAAGCGCTCCTGCTCGAACTCGGCTCCTCGAGCTTTCTGCGACAGCGCGGCGAAGATCAATTGAACAGCGGCGAGCGAACATCCCAAAGGTCGCGGGTGGGGTCACGGGTGGGACCGTTGCGGACGCTTCCGCGCGAAGAGTGACGGTCTCTGAAGGTAAGGGAGTGAGAGTTTTGGGGCGCGGCTCGACGGCGAAAGGCGTCCGAGCCTGAATATTCTCGGCGCTCCTCTCGTGAGGTCCTCTTCTCGCTCCTCACAAAAAGCGCCGTCTGGCAGCCACGAGCAGGAAATGAGCTCTCTGCGGAGGAGCTCCTGGGTCGGGCCCAGAGCAGGAATATTGAGAAGCGCGAAGGCTTCCTCGCCACGCGAGTGGGAGCTTCTCGGGGCAGCAAAGTCAGTAGCGCTGAAATCGACCCGTTAGGATTCTTCAGCCTTTGCCTTCTTCCCCTTCGCGCCCTTCTTCGTCGCGGAACCGCGGCGAGCACCCTTCTTATCTTCGTCGTCCTTCGGTCGTTCCGCTTCCTCGAGGAATCGGAACGAAGTTGCAACGACAGAGGTTTTGAGACGAACGCGATTATTCTCCTCGACGATGGGATCAACCATGCCGAGCTGTTCCAGATTCACGATTCGCTCGAGATGGCCGACCTCGTCAAAGAATGTCGCGACCTGATGGAACGTGCCGCTCACTTCGAGCTGCACCGGAACCTCAGAGTAGAACTCCTTCTTCTGTTCGGCTTGCGGCTTGAACAGTCGAATTTCGAGACCAGCGTCGCGTGCCTTATCAGAGACGCGGGAGAGGAGCTGCGGAATCTCCTTCTTGTCTGGAAGCTCCGCGAGCGCCTTGCGCAATTCTCCGTCAAGTTTCACGACCTCTTCTCGATACTTGTCGAGGTTCTTTGCGATCCCCTCTTTCTGGGCGATCTGCGTGCGGAGACCTTTCGGACCATCGATGGCGGTGTTGAGCGACGCGACTTCGGTCGCTAGATTTGCGTAGAACATAAAGTAATACGCGCCAGCCACGACAGCGACACAACCTGCGACGATTGCGCCTTTGACCGGTTTTGGAAGCTGAAAGATAGATTCGAGTTGATCGTTCACGCGTTCTTTTCCTTCGATTTCGGTTCGGCGCTCACCTTCTTGAGTTCTTCGGGTGTGGCATCATTGGCTTTCAATGGGTCTTTGAGTGCAACGGACACCGAGAACTGCTTCAACTTGATCTCGTCCTGCACGTATTCTGTCGCCAGCACGAGGTCGACGTTTCCGAAAAATTGGCCGCGCTCGAGATTGCTCATGAAGAGCGCTATCGTCTGCTCATCGAGAGCAATGCCGTT
>JADYYL010000424.1 GCA_020853655.1 Deltaproteobacteria bacterium | reverse complement strand
TGCGCGGCGACGCGCGGAGCGTTGACGGCCTGATTTGTTGATTCAAACTACTCTGCGAGAAGCGCCTGAAAGCCGGCGTCTGAGCGAATCGTGTCGAAGTCCGGATCGGACTGAGCCCAGCTCTTCATTTTCGGGAAGAGCTTGATCGCTTTCTTCAATAGCTCCACGGATTGCGTCGCATCATTGGTGTACGCGTAATACGTCGCGAGGTTGTAGAACGTGGGCGGATAGTCCGCCTGGAGCGACAGGGCTTTATCGAAATGCTCTTTCGCCAGTTCGGGTCTTCCGAGCCGGAGCAGACAGAGGCCGAGCGAGAGCCGAGCCCCAAGGTGTCCGGGGCGGAAAAGCAATGCTTCCCGATACTTTCCAGCCGCCTCAAGATACTGCTTCTCATCACGGAGTTTTTCCGCTTCTGACGCGAGACGATCGCCCTCTGCTCGCGATTCCTTCCGGGGAGCAGTCGCCGCCTCGGTATCAATTCCTTTCATGCTCAATGCGAAGAATGCATCGGTCGGAAGTGGATCGGAAGGCGCGTCTGAGAGCGTGGTACGCTGCAGCTCATCGGAGACCGTGATCGTCGCATCGACAGGATCGGCCGGTTGGGTATCCAGCGTTGTTGTCGCTTCTTCGCGAACGACTTCCGAAGAGACGGTCTGTGCCTGAGCTGGGTCACTTGCCAGCGGCGCGACGGAAGTCGTGACTTCACTCGTTGGCGGAATCGATTCAACCGCGGAAACGGAGGATGGATTTGTATCGGGCGCGACCTCTTCCGAAACAACGACGGGGGCATTCTGCGGAGCACTCGCAACCACGATCTGTTCGGCCGCCGGCTCCGGTTGTGCCTGAGCAGCAGGAGCAGCGGACGCGAGCGGGGCGGCAGCAACGGAGGCAGCAGCTACTGGCGCATCATGTTGTTCTGTGACCGGAAGACGTTCCGAAGAGACGGCAGAGTCCTGCAATTCCGAAGCGTCGATGGCGCTCACTGCGTCGGGCGAATCGCTTCCGCCGCTCAACAAAGCGAAAGCTGCCCCAGCGGCAACGAGCGACGCGAGACCCGCCATCACGAACAGTGGAGCTTTTTTGGAGGGATCAGTTTCTGCCCGTCGCACGGGCGCGCTGACGGTCGGCGTCCGATTGTCGACCGCGTCCTGAAGGGCGAAGACAAGTTCGTTGACCTTCTGGTAACGCTTCTCGGGATCCTTCTCGAGCGCCTTCGCGATGACATCAGAGACGCGCTGAGGGATGTTCATTCCTGGCTTAAACGTTCGCGCAGGAATCGGAGTATCGTGGATGTGCTTGAACAGCATCTCGACAGGAGAAGCGCTCTTAAATGGGACCTCGCCAGTAATCATCTCGTAGAGAATGATGCCAAGTGCGTAGATGTCAGCGCGCGCGTCACACGCTTTATCGAGCGCCTGCTCGGGAGACATGTACTGCGGGGTTCCCATGAACACCCCGGCCTGGGTGAGGTGGACACCCCCTTCGTGGCCTAGTGTCGGCTTCGCAATTCCGAAGTCCAAAATTGACGCTCGCTCAGTTCCGTCCGGCTTGAGCGAGAGCATGATGTTGTCGGGCTTGAGGTCTCGGTGAATGATACCGAGCGAATGCGCTTCGTCGAGCGCGCCTCCGATTTGAAGAAGGATATCGCAGATCCGGGAGAGCGACAGTGCGCCTTCATCGAGCAACGCCTGCTTCAACGTGCGCCCCTCGACGAACTGCATCACGAGATACGGTGAACGCTCTTCGAGTCCGAAGTCGAACAATGTAATCGCGTTCGGATGGCTGAGCTTACTGGCGACTAATGCCTCGCGCCGAAATCGCTCGAGGTACTCTTCGCTCTGGGAAAGATTGTAGTGCAGGATCTTGAGGGCGACATTCCGCCCGAGAAGGGTGTGCTCAGCTTTGTAAACCGCACCCATACCGCCGGCGCCGAGCTTTTCGATCACGCGATACTTTCCACCGACGACATGACCGAGCAACGGATCGGCCGAAGCTTCGCCGTTCAGCGCCGCGTCGGCGTTCTCACGGACAAGTTGTGAATTCTTCTCCGACATTCACTTCCCTTCATCGATTGGAAAGATACTGCGCGACCCACTGTCGCCACTATCTTTCATTATGCATTCGATGGGAAATAACGCATCGCTAGTCAATTGGATAGAAACGATCGAATGACGATGAGAGGGCGCGGGCTACCCCTCACCTAACTGACGGGTAGCCTTATCATTTTCCGGGTTTATCCCCAACCACAGTCAAGTGGAGGGAAAGAAGCGGTGTCGGAATCTGGTTCGTCCTGTTCGAACCGCTTTTAAGCAAATGGGGCCCCCGGACAGGGAAAGCAACGTCGAAAGTCCCTTAAACAGACTGTGTCAGCAGGAACTCCTGGACTGATTTCACTCCAAAGTCGTGTCCCTGGTGGATCTTCTCGATAGCATCCACGGCGGCGTCCGCCGCTGCGAGGGTCGTAAAAAGCGGAAGCCCCCGCTCGATAGCGGTCTGTCGAATCGACTTTGAATCGAGCAAAGGTCCTGTTCCTTCGGGCGTGTTGATCACCATCGTGACCCCACCGTCGCGGATCTCATCCACGATGTTCGGGGAACCCTCTCGGACCTTCTTCACCGCGCGCGCCGGAATTCCCGCCTTCTCAAGAAACTTGGCCGTGCCCTTCGTCGCCGTCAGCTCGAAGCCCATTTGGTGGAGCTTCCCGGCGAGCTCGACGCATTCTTGCTTGTCGGCATCACGCAAACTCAGGAACACCGTTCCACCCGTTGGCAGCGGGATAGAGCACGCGGCTTGTGCGCGGGCAAAAGCACCCGGCATCGTCAGGTCGATTCCCATCACTTCACCTGTCGAACGCATCTCAGGCCCGAGCACGGCATCCGCGCCCTTAAACTTCGCGAATGGGAAAACCGACTCCTTCACGGCGACATATGGCAGTCGAGCGATCGCAGTGCGATAGCGCTGATACGCGAGGATATCTCCGTATGCCCGGCTCTCACCGAGCTCCGTCAGCTTCTCACCGCCCATGACACGCGCGGCGACTTTCGCCCAGGGGATGCCGGTGACTTTCGAAACGAAGGGAACACTGCGCGAGGCACGTGGATTCACTTCCAGCACATAGACGTGTTCGCCGACGACGGCGTACTGAACGTTCATCAAGCCGACGACGCCGCACTCATACGCGAGTGCGTGGGTTGCCATCTCGATGACGTCGATGGTGTGATCGCTCAACGTTTGCGAGGGCAACATGAAACTACTATCGCCAGAGTGAATTCCCGCGCGTTCGACGTGCTCCATGATTCCGCCGACGAGCACCATGTCTCCGTCGCAAACGGCATCGACGTCGACCTCGATCGCACACTCAAGGAAACGGTCGAGCAGCACAGGGCGATCGAACGAAACGGAAACGCTTTCTCGAACATACTTTTCGAGCTCGTCATGGCTGTTCAAGACCGCCATTGCTCGGCCGCCGAGCACAAATGACGGCCGGATCAGCAGCGGAAAGCCGACAGCATCCGCGACGGCATGCGCTTCCTCGGGAGTGCGCGCAACGCCACTTTCGGACTGCTTCAGTCCGAGCTTATCGAGCAATGCGCGAAACTTCTCTCGGTCTTCAGCGAGATCAATCGCGTCAGGACTCGTGCCAATAATGGGGACACCCGCCTTGAGCAATGATTGCGCGAGTCGGAGAGGAGTCTGCCCGCCGTATTGAACAATCACTCCATCCGGTCGCTCGCGTCGGACGATTTCCAGAACATCCTCGAGCGTGAGCGGCTCGAAGTAGAGCCGATCGGCGGTATCGTAATCGGTCGACACCGTCTCTGGATTGCAGTTGACCATGATCGTTTCGTAGCCGGCATCGCGGAGGGCGAACACGGCATGCACGCAGCAGTAATCAAACTCGAGCCCTTGCCCGATACGGTTCGGACCGCCGCCGAGGATCATGACCTTCTTACGACTTGATGGCTCAGCATCCGAGGCGTCATCGTATGTTGAGTAAAGATACGGCGTGTTCGAGGAGAACTCCGCGGCGCATGTATCCACCGTCTTAAATGCTGGATGGATGGCCGCCTCTCTCCGGAGATCGCGAATGTCGCTCTCGGCTGTCCCCAGGAGTTGCGCAATCCGCGCATCGCTCTCACCGAGCTTCTTCGCGTGCCGAAGCAGTCGCAGGTCAAGCGTGCTTAGCTTCTTCGTTCGAATCTCTTTCTCAAGATCGACGACCTTCATCATCTCGGACAGAAACCACGGATCGAAGGACGTGAGCTTGTGCACCTCGTCGATGCTCAACCCAACTTCCAGTGCCCGGGCGACGTAATAGAGCCGTGCCGAGGAAAGCTTCTCGAGCTCGCGTCGAATCTTTCGACGATCGTCGTCCTCAGATTCCGGCCCACCGAGAAGACCCGTGCGTCCCGTTTCAAGCGATCGACACGCTTTCTGCAAGGCCTCCGGAAAAGTTCTGGCAATCGCCATGACTTCGCCGACGGATTTCATCTGTGTACCAAGGGTCTGGTCTGCGCCCTTGAACTTTTCGAACGCGAACCTCGGAATCTTCACCACGACGTAGTCGATACTCGGCTCAAAGCACGCCGGCGTCATCTTCGTGATGTCGTTCGGAAGCTCGTCGAGGGTGTAACCGATCGCCAACTTTGCGGCGATCTTCGCAATCGGGAACCCCGTCGCCTTAGACGCGAGCGCAGAGCTCCGAGAAACGCGGGGATTCATTTCAATCACAATCTGGCGACCAGTTCGTGGGCAAACCGCGAACTGCACATTCGAGCCGCCGGTATCAACGCCGATCTCGTTCATCAAGCGAAGCGCAGACGACCGGAGATTCTGCATCTCTTTGTCGGTGAGCGTCTGAATCGGAGCGACGGTAATCGAATCGCCTGTATGAACCCCCATGGGGTCGATGTTCTCGATCGAGCAGATGATCACGCCGTTGCCAGCATGATCGCGCATGACTTCGAGCTCCATCTCCTTCCAGCCGATGAGCGACTCCTCGATCAACACCGACTTGTTTGGACTCTGCTCAAACGCCCAGCGCAGCTTCTCTTCGAGCTCTTTCTCATCCTTCGCGATACCGCCGCCGCTTCCGCCGAGCGTTCGTGAGGGCCGGAGGATGATCGGGTATCCGATCTCTCGAGCGATCGCGAGACAATCGTCGGCGGGGGTCACTAACGTACTGCGCGCACATTCGAGGCCGCACTTTGCGGCCGCTATTTTGAAAAGGTCGCGGTCCTCTGCCTTCTTGATCGCCTCGACGTTGGCCCCGATCAACTCCACATTGAACTTCTCGAGCACGCCCGCCTCCGCGAGGCCAAGCGCCGTATTCAGACCGGTCTGGCCACCAATCGTCGGAAGGATTGCATCCGGGCGCTCCCGCTCAATGACCTTCGCGACGAACTCAACCGTGATCGGTTCGATATACGTCCTGTCGGCGAGTTCGGGATCCGTCATGATCGTCGCCGGATTCGAATTCACCAGAACCACCCGGTACCCTTCCTCCTTCAGCGCCTTGACGGCCTGAACACCCGAGTAATCGAACTCGCAGGCTTGCCCGATGACGATAGGACCAGAGCCGATGAGCAGAATGGATTTGAGATCTTTACGTGCCGGCATATTACCTTCCCTTCCCCTCAACGAGATCTCGAAACCGTTTGAACAGATACTGCGCGTCGTGCGGCCCCGGAGACGATTCCGGATGATACTGAACCGAAAAAGCTCTGAGTTCGGGAGACTCGAGCCCTTCAATCGTGTTGTCGTTCAAGTTCATGTGCGTAATGCGGACGTCGCTCGGCACTGTGTCGGCCTGCGTCGCGAAGCCGTGATTCTGAACCGTAATCTCGACCTTACCCGTCAACTCGTTTCGAACGGGATGATTCCCACCACGGTGGCCGAATTTTAACTTGAACGTCGGCGCGCCGAGTGCATGGCCGAGAATCTGGTGTCCAAGACAAATTCCGAATACCGGCTTCTTCCCCAGCACCCCTTGAACGGCTTTGATTCCGTGTCGAACCGCAGCCGGATCGCCGGGACCGTTTGAGAGGAAGACTCCATCAGGCGAGAGGGCCAGAATCTCTTCGGCACTGGCTGATCCGGGAAGCACCTTCACGCGGAATCCGTTCTCCGTGAGCAGTCGCAAGATGTTGTATTTGATCCCCCAGTCCAGCGCGACGCAGAGCGGACGCGAGGCAAGCTGTTCGGGAGTGTATTCGGCGTAGCCGAGTCCGGGTTTCCAGGTGCCTTGGGACCAATCGTAGGCGCGCTTGGTCGTCACGTCGCCCGTCAGGTCGAGCCCATCCATCGAGTGAAGTTTTCGTGCGCGATCGACGAGCGCGTCACCGTCTTGTTCGCCCGTTGCGATGATCCCCATCTGAGCGCCTTTCGTACGGAGCAACAAGACGAGGGCTCGCGTGTCGATGCCCGTGAT
>JADYYL010000423.1 GCA_020853655.1 Deltaproteobacteria bacterium | reverse complement strand
GGTTCGACAGCGCAAAGCCATTTGGGTTTCCGCTTGGATCGCACACATCGCCAACACCATCAGAATCGCTATCGGCCTGTGTCGCGTTTGCAACGCCCACACAATTGTCGAGTGGGCTAGCGGTCATGGTGAAGCGTGCTGGCGGGCTCGTCCCGAAACACTCAGGCGTTTCGACCAGCCCCGTGAAGTCAGGAGCACCATCCTCATCGTTATCGACGTAGGCACGATTCCGCCAAAGACTCGCCGTGAGTGGCGCGCAGTCAGCGGAATCCTCGACTCCATCATTGTCGTCATCCGTGTCGGCGGAGTTCTGCGTCCCGTCACTATCGCTATCCATCGGACCGAACGTCACTCGAAGATTTGCTGACGTATCGTCGCGGCTCACAAATTCGATCGTCATTCCCGTGCCGTAAGCCGAATCGGTGAACGACTGTCCCGGGTGCATACGAGACACAAGGCGCGTGTTCGACTGCGTCGTGTTTCGTCGTTGCACGTAAACTTTGTCATTAAATGCCGTACCAAGGTCGTATCCGGGCATGGCGGTCCCGAGGTTCTTTCTGAATGAGATGAAATAGGGCGCGCCGAACGATGGGATCTCGATCTGCACAAGTTGCTCGCCGCCTGCCGACACCGGCAGCAATTGCTGTGGTTTCAGCGTTATTTCCGTGGAGACGGGGGCAGTTATCACGACGGGCGATCCGCCCGCGCTCACATTCCAATCCTGTTGCGGTGCATGGGCAAGACTATACGTCCCCCCATATCCAGCCATGATGCAGCCGAGATCGCCATACTCGGCGTCGATGACATTGTCATTATTGAGATCGGTCGAGGAGTGACGAAAGCCGAAATTGTGCCCTAGCTCATGTGCCAAGAGCGTCGGATCGATGGAGCTCACGTACCACGAGTTCGAGAAGAACATCTCTGCGATGCCAGCCCATCCGCATGCGGCCCCAATAGCTTCGGGCCCGACATGAAGAACATGCTGGTAGTTTGAAAGATCCACCCCGTTCGCAACCGCGAGCGCTTGGAGGTCTGTCGCCCAGTTCAGATGATTGCACTGAATCGCATTGTAGTTGATCGTGAACGGCCCGACGATATCCACGTTGCCGATCGTAGCGATGCCGAAGGAGTTCGCGTTCACGAGAGAATCAAGAGATGGCATAGCCCCGTCGATCGCTTGTCGAACGCTCGTCGACGTCGCCGTCACTTGGGAGTCCGCGAGATTAAAAAGTATAACGAGAAGGTTCCGGTTCCCCGAGACAAGCTGCGCGTCGACATTTCCCTCACGCGCGGTCGCCCTGACACTCGCCACATGACGCGCGGAAACGCCGGAGTGCTCAGTCCCAGGCGTCTCTATCTCCACATGCCGATTCAGCAACTGCTCAATGTTCCACTGCTGCGCATCCTCGCGAGTGACCGCGAGCGCTACTCGCTCCCGCCCGTTTGCTAAGAAAAACTCACGCCGATGGGTCTGTTTGTGCAGGTTCTCGACGATTGCTTCGCCGAGTACGCCGGTCAGTGTCTCGCCGGAGGCAAGCGACGGAAGGAACGAGAGGAGGAGGAACGCGACTGCGCACAACCGTAATACCATGGTTAATTGTCGGCAGTTGCGAAGGATTCTTAAGGGCAAGAACGCGGCTCGTCTTGCGTGAACATTCAACGAGAGCCGGGCAACTCAGCGAGCCACTCGACGAGCTCGTTCTTCATGAGTGAACCTAATGGTTTACGCCGATTGCTCTTTCGCTCCTCAGTCCCCAGGATCTCTGCGAGGCCATGAACGAGACATCCTCAATGGGAGCGATTCCCCCGTGCGGCCGGTCATACTCCTGGTCACACTCATGTAGTAACTCAAGAGAATGGTCACTTACTTCACAAAGCCCCTCCTCTTGATCGGCGCGTTTGATAATCGGCGCGATCAGATCAGGCGCCTCATTGCCGAACTACTCGCCGCCGGATTGACGGTCGAGAATATTGTCCTCGTCGGCGAAGACCCACCGGCCGACGAGCGGGGCGAGGAAAGGATAGAGAACAACAGCCCAACCGAGACGACTTCGTCGGTTCCGACCGAAACGTCACATGGGGCAATTGCAGGTGGGGTTGCTGGAGGAGTCGCGGGTGTTGCGCTCGCGGTTGCCGCGTCTGGTGGCCCCCTCGCAGTGCCACTCCTCCTCGCCGCGCCCGTCGCTTGCGCACTCGGTGGCGTCGGACTCGGAGTCCTCATAGGCACCGTCGCGGACGCACTCGAGTCAGAATCCGATGAGACAAGAAAATCGGTCGAGCGCTTCGAACGCTATCGTGACGAAAATCACCGGATCGTGGTCATCGACACCGATGAACTGAATCTCTCTCGCTTCGAGAATCTTTTCCGAGCACACCAAGTCATAGAGATGGAGGCCAGGCAAAATCGCTCTGCCGCCGAGGATATCGCCCCGGTTCCGATGCACCAGGACCCGCTGTCGAACGTTCCAAGCTTTCACTCTCTTGAGAGCGCTCTCACTGGGGCACCCGATTCTCCCGCCACTGAAGGCGCGTAGAGAACAGCGGCGCTTTTACGGCCCAGGCTATCCGTTCGACGGAGGACACCGGAATCGCGTCCTCCTCCGCCTTCACCGAAAGTGTTGACGCATTACCATCTTATCTTTTGGACCTGTTTACACCGAGTCGAACCGGGAGATCACAAGCAAGCCTCGGCGGGCATTCAAAGCATTCGGCATGTTCCGCAACGAAGGAAGTATGGTGCCAAGACCGACCGGATCAGCACTTCCCGAGATTCCCAACCCGCCCTTCGCCTCTGGCCGAGGAGACGGCGCGTCGGAGGAGCCGGGTGTATACTCCCTCTTTTCT
>JADYYL010000422.1 GCA_020853655.1 Deltaproteobacteria bacterium | reverse complement strand
TACATCGTTGTCGACACCGCGGGTCTGCGAAAGAAAGGTCGGATCGTCGATAGCGTCGAAGAATACAGTACCATGCGATCGATCGGCGCGATCTCGAACTGCGACGTCGCTGTGCTCTTAGTGGATGCGGTTGAAGGTCCCACGGACCAGGATGCGAAGGTTCTCGGCCTTGCTCACGACCAAGGCAAGGGGATCATTATCGCGGTGAACAAATGGGACCTTGTCGAGAAGGATCATCGAACGGCACATGACTTTAAGTTGAATGTGGCGGAAGCATTTAAGTTTGCTGCCTACGCACCGCACCTTTTCATCTCCGCTCTTTCTGGTCGTCGATGCGAGAACCTGCTGCGGACTGCGCGCGAAGTCGCTCAGAATCGGCTGCGCCGGGTGTCGACCGCGAAGCTCAACCGCACACTGACGAAGCAACTTCGCCGGGTCTCCCCACCGAACTATCGTGGCGGGCCGATCAAGATTTACTACGCGAGCCAGATCGATGTGGCGCCGCCGCTCTTCCTACTCGTCGCAAACTATCCGCGCGGGGTGCACTTCTCGTATCTTCGATTCGTGAAGAATATCATCCGCGATAGCTTCGGGTTTGAAGGCAGCGACGTAAAGCTCAAGCTGACGTCCAGACGAGCGATGGACTAATCGCTCTTCCTGGCGGGTAGCGTGCCTCCCTCGTTTTGCGGCAGGACCCTCCGTTCGGGTGCCTTCTGCTGTGCGATTCCTCGTCGAGAACGTGGGTTTCCCCGCGCAGAATATCGCTTCAGTACGTTGCCACGTGCGGCCCCTTCTGCTACATAACCGCATGGTTCGACCCATTCGATCCTTTCATTTATCTCCCTCAACAATTTGTTGGTTCCTCGTGCCGAAAAATCGGCCAGAGACGACGCGTGTTCACCCACGCGCAGATTCTCCCGTGGACTCGACACCTTCGTTCGAAGGGGAGAGATTCTGTGTTGTGACGAACTTCATGCCTTGGAACCCGTATGCTCGACGCTGAAAATATTGAATACGCTCTGACCTTCGATGATGTTTTGCTCAAGCCGTCCCTCTCGGAGGTCCACCCGCGCGAGGTTGAGATACGGACGCACCTCACGGCGGCCATCCCACTTCAGATTCCGCTCCTCAGTGCGGCTATGGATACGGTGACCGAGGCCGAGCTCGCCATCGCCATGGCGCAGGAAGGCGGCATCGGGATCGTGCATAAGAACCTGACCCCTGAGGAACAGGCGCTCGAAGTCTCGAGGGTGAAGAAGAGTGAGAGCGGGATGATTCAGGACCCCATTACGGTCCGACCGGATCAACCGCTTCGCGCAGCACTCGATATTATGGCGCAGTACAAAATCTCCGGTTTGCCCGTTGTCCACGAGGGGAATCGGGTCGCGGGAATCGTCACCAATCGAGACCTGCGATTTGAGACCGATCCGACCCGACCAATCTCTGAAGTCATGACGAAAGATGACTTGGTCACCGTGCCCCCCGGCACCAGTCTCGAAGAAGCGAAGAAGCTCCTCCACGTTCACCGCATCGAGAAGTTGCTCGTCGTCGACAAGGACGGAACGCTCCGCGGTCTCATCACGATCAAGGACATCGAGAAGTCGCGAAAGTTTCCGAGTTCCTGCAAAGACGAACTCGGTCGGCTGCGCGTTGGCGCCGCGATCGGCGTCAGTGCAGATACTGACGAGCGAGTTGCCGCACTGGTGAAAGCAGGTGTCGACATCGTGGTCCTGGACAGTGCCCACGGGCATTCGAAGGGCGTGCTTGATACGCTCAAGCGCCTTCGAAAATCGTACAACGATCTCCAGATCATCGCGGGGAACATCGCGACGGCGGAAGCCGCGAAGGCACTGGCGTCTGCCGGTGCAAACGCGGTGAAGGTCGGTATGGGGCCCGGATCGATCTGCACCACGCGCATTATCTCCGGCGTCGGGATGCCGCAGATCACGGCGATTGCCGAAGCAGCAAAGGCGCTTCGAGGAAGCTCGGTTCCTGTCATCGCTGACGGAGGCATCAAGTATTCCGGTGATGTCGTCAAGGCGCTAGCTGCCGGCGCAGACACGGTGATGATCGGTTCGCTGTTTGCGGGAACGGAAGAGTCTCCAGGCGATATCATCCTGTATCAAGGTCGGAGTTATAAGATGCACCGCGGCATGGGGTCGATCGCAGCGATGAAGCGCGGTTCGAAGGACCGCTACTTTCAGACCGATCAAGAAGCCGGCAAGCTGGTTCCCGAGGGGATCGAGGGGCGCGTTCCGTTCCGCGGTTCGCTCTCGAGCGTCGTCTTCCAACTCCTCGGTGGCATCCGTTCCGGAATGGGCTACTGCGGTGTGCGCACCATTCAAGAACTCAAAGAGAAGACCTCATTCGTTCGCATCACGAATGCAGGAGTGAACGAGAGTCACGTCCACGACGTGTTCATCACGGAAGAGGCACCGAACTACAGCGCTCGGCAGTAAGAAAGAAACGGGTCGAAAAACGCATCGAAGGGAGACACGATACGAAAGAATGAATGCACAACTCGTCATCTTGGATTTCGGCTCGCAGTATACGCAACTCATCGCTCGAACGGTTCGTGAGCTCGGGGTGTATTGCGAAATCATCCCGGGCACGGCCTCGTCAGAGAAAGTGCTCCGTTCCAATCCGAAGGCGATCATTCTTTCCGGCGGAGCTGCGTCTGTCATCGGTGACGATGCGTTGCGAACGCACCCAGCCGTGATGACGAGCGGACTTCCGCTCTTCGGCATTTGCTACGGCATGCAACTTCTCGCGGATGAATTCGGCGGAAAGGTCGGCGGATGGGCACGCGATGCCGTTTCCGGAAGCCATGGCGATGCCGGTGGCGATGGATTGAGGGAGTTCGGTCCGGCGGTCGTCACCATCGAGAAGAATGTTGGTCCGTTCTCAGCGCTCGCACCCAACACAGATATTCATGTGTGGATGAGCCACGGCGATAAGGTGACTGAATTGCCCCCGGGATTCGTCAGCGTCGCAAAGAGCAACGGCTCGCCGATTGCAGCTTTTGCGAATACGGAGCGAAACATTTACGGCGTGCAGTTTCATCCCGAGGTGCATCACACCCCACGAGGAAAAGAGATTCTCGCATCGTTCCTGTTTGATTGCGCGAAGCTCGAACGCGACTGGGACTCGGAAGGCTTCATCGCGCAGACCATTGAGGGAATCAAGAAAACCGTTCCGACCGGCAACGTCATCTGCGGACTGAGTGGTGGGGTCGACTCGACCGTCGCGGCAGTGCTTGTCTCTCGCGCCATCGGCGATCGCTTGCACTGCATCTTTGTCGACAACGGTGTGCTTCGCCTCAACGAAACCACCTTCGTGATGGAAAACCTCACGAAGCTTGGATTGAACGTGACCCTGGTCGATGCCAGCAAGCGTTTCCTGGATGAGCTCGCCGGCGTCACCGATCCTGAGACGAAGCGGAAGATCATTGGGCGCGTCTTCATCGAAGTCTTCGAGGAAGAGGCACACCGAGTTGAAGGCGCGCAGTACCTCGTGCAAGGCACGCTTTACCCGGATGTGATCGAGAGCGTTTCCGTCGTTGGTAAATCCGCCGTCATCAAGAGCCACCATAACGTTGGCGGACTGATCGAGAACATGAAGCTGAAGCTGATCGAACCGCTTCGCGAGTTGTTTAAGGACGAGGTTCGTCGGGTCGGAACAGAACTGGGGATCCCCTCAGAGCTTATCCTCCGTCAGCCATTTCCCGGACCGGGGCTTGGCATCCGGTGCCTTGGCGAAGTCACCGAAGAGCGCCTCAAGAAGCTTCGAATCGCCGACCGGATTGTGACCGAAGAGATTAACCGGGCGGGGTTAAACGCGACTTTGTGGCAGAGTTTTGCGGTCCTGCTCCCAGTGCGCAGCGTCGGGGTGATGGGCGATGGCCGGACCTACGATGAAACGATTGCCATTCGAGCTGTCACGTCTCGCGATGGTATGACCGCCGACTGGTATCTTCTCCCAGAAGATGTGTTGAGACGTATGTCGAGCCGAATCGTCAATGAGACGGACGGCGTGAACCGAGTTGTTCTCGATGTGACCTCGAAGCCGCCGAGTACCATCGAATGGGAGTAGGTACAGACTCCGCGGTTCGATAGATTGATTGTCCGTATCGCATCCCTCAGAGAGTTCATCCCATGAAACAGATCAGGCAGTACTTCCAGTCGCTCGATAGTCTCACTGTTGACGAGGGAGGTCAGCCAACGAGCCGCGATCTTCTGCTCGCCGTCGGAGTTCTGCTTGCTGAAGCGGCCCGCGCAAGTGGTACGGAGACTCCTGAAGAGGGACGCGAAATGTTTCGCGGCTTGGAGCGCGAGTTCAAGCTGGGGGCCGACGAGATCCACAAGCTGCTCGAGCTCTCTCACGGGTCGCTCAACGATCCCGCAATTTTCGACCAGATGGTTGAGGACATTAATGCGTCCT
>JADYYL010000421.1 GCA_020853655.1 Deltaproteobacteria bacterium | reverse complement strand
TCATCGGAGCATCGCCAGGCGCGCACTTCACTCGAAGCGCTTCGAAGATCGCGTCGGAACTCTCTCCTTTCAAGATGGACTCGAGAGTCCACCGATCGTGGCTGCTCAGAAGATCGGGCTCGTTGATGATCATCTCCACGGCCTTCGAGCGCGCGAAGAGCGTGACGCACTTCTGGATCATCGAGCGCCCGAGCGTGTGGAACTCGCGTTGAAGGAGCGCCGCTTCTTTAGCGAATGTGATCAACTCTCCGAACGCAGCATCGTACAGCACCTCCTGCTGAAAGGGATCATCCGCCATGACGCCGAGGCCGGGAAAGACATCTCCCGTGTTCGACAAGATCGGCATCACGTGCCGATCGAGCGAGTCTTTCCAGATCTCGCTATCCAACGCCCCTTCGACATGGGCGTGAGGATCGAGCAGGAACCAGCTCCCGTCGCAAAGCCGGAACACCGCGCCGAAGTGCGGCGCTTCCGGAATCTCGGCCGCCTCGACGTCCGAGTAATAGAGCTCGGTGAGGGTGTTGACGAGGCGTGGATGAAGCACGATCCCGTCGAGCAGTGACGCCCTCAAGACGGCCATTGAGGCACTCTTCAACCGTCCTCGAGCGGTGTCTCGGGCCGTCTGAATCGGCGTGCAGCCGAGACATTCGATCCCGAAGCGAAGCGCGAAGCCGTAAAGAAGCTGTGCCTTGCCGAAGCAGTTCGGGTTTCCGATTCCCTTGTCCCATCGGCCATACAAACGGGGAATCACGCGACTGAGCGGCTGGTTCTGCATGTCCCGCAGCCAGTGCTCGAGGAGGCTCTGCCGTTGCACTTCCTCGCCCCGCTTCCGACGCTCATCCTTGGCGCCGGGTCGCGGAGAGAGGATGTGATGGACCGCGCGAAGAATCTCGCGCTTACCAGCGGCATCGACATGATGGAACTGCTCGCCAAGCTTGATCACTTCGGTAGGAAGGACTTCGCCTGCGGCGAGGACAACCGCTTCGCCCAACATTCCGAGAGACTCGGCGTTGAGTTTCGCCTCCACGGTATCGCAACCGTGAGCGAGCAATGCGCTGAGGCGCTCCTCTGCCTGGTCGATCGGCATCGTGTTCAGGGCGACGTACGCCGTCGGCTTGGGAACTGCCCAGAGACCGGGGTATTGCCGATTCGGGGGTCGCCCTGAAATCCGCGCCTCCCGGCGGATAAACCGGCGAAGTACAACGTCGTGGAGTGAGTCGGAGTCCACTCGTTGACGAGTGGTGAGGTAGAAGGCCGCAGCCAGCTGCCTCTGAAAGTCGCTACGCAACTGTCACCACCTTTCTACCCAACCTTAGGGTGAAAAAAGATCGATGGGCGATAGTATTTGAGCACCCGGGAGAGGTCAATGAAAGCGAGCGTTTGCGGCCGCGAAACCGGGGACGGAGCCCGATTTCTCCCAAGTATAGGGAATCTTAAGAGTTCGTGATAATTGGGCTCCGTCCCCGGTTTCGGGGCGTTCTCTTCAGTGGAATGGGGCAGATGAGAACCGCACGGGCGATGCCCGGGTGGTGCTGAGCGTTACAGGTTTTCACCACGCGTCCAGATTTCCATTAACGTGCCTCGGGCACAGATTGGAGTGAATCATGACCGTGAGTCTGCCAACGGTGGCGCAGAGCGGGATCGAGCTGGTGCAGAAGGTTACGTTTGCATGGAACATCCTCGACGAGCTCGGGCTCGCGAAGAAACGGACCGCGCCAATATCGCCGTTCGATAAGACATGGGGCGGCAAAGGCATCTCGCCGGTGCCAACGCAGATCGACGTGCACGAATACCCCGGCCGCGAGACACTCCTCATTGCGCGCATCTTGTTCAGCTCGCGAGCGAACACTCCGGTTGGCTACGTGGTCTTCCGGAAGAGGACCCTCCGGCCGGTGGCGGTGTTCATCCTCTGGACGGTCGTCGACAATCTCTACTGCCTCCGACTGAACTCTGAGGCTGCCAACGCGCCGTTCTTCCTGCTCTGGTCGCCGCGCTCACTCGCAGAGCGGCAGAGGAGCGGACAGAAGAAGCATCAGGCGTGGCGAAACTACCCGCACACACTCGCCGCACTTCTGAGCACTCTCGCTCCTGTGCCAAGGAAGAAGGGGCGAAACGGGTATGCACCGCCGGGGCTGTATCACCTCGCGAGTGCGCGTTCGATGGATGTGGTCCTCCCAGATCCCATCGCGCGCTTCGGAAACGTCACGACGCCGCTGGACTCCATCGCGTAACACTCGCGACGTCCAGAAAAGCTCGCTGAATTTTGTATGAAGGTTCTGTATCGTCGAAGGGCATTTCTATGTTCTTCGACGATACAGCCGCTCTCACCCTCCGGACATCGATCGGGCTGGCGCAACGGAACAATTGACGGGGATTAGGTGACGGACGACGCCAGAACCGCGTTGACACCCCGCAGCGATGATCCTATCTCCACATCTCCGTTCGGTACAATCACCTGGAGAGTCTATGTTCGCACGTCGTGTTCGTTTGTTTGTCGGCACCGCCGTCCTCGGCACAAGTCTCGTGGCGAGCAATGTCGCTCTCGCTGATTCGATTAGTTACAGCTCGGCCTTCATCCAAAATACAACGATTGGGTATAGCGGGTCGGGAACGACAGGCACGTTTCTGAGCACCGTCGATGCAAGTTATCTTATCGTCGATAACGGCGTGCCGTCTGACGCGATCGAAATTGATGCGATTGTCGATACCATCCCTTTCTCCGCGGCGGTCTCTGCTCCAGTCGCACCACTCGTCGTTAACGCAACGGGGTCGGCGTATCTCCCAGGACTCGCTCTGGCTGAGTCGAACGCCGCAGCGGCAGACCCGTCCGAAGGGAGCACGCTGAGCAACTCCACCGCTATTGCAAACAGCTACGTCTTTCTCAGCATGGTGCTCACCACACCGGGATTGCTGGAGATCACCGCCAACATCACTCTGCTCGCCAACGGCGATCACGATGATGTTTTCGAGTCATGGTCGACGTCCTCTTTTGCGTCAGTGACGATCTCCGAAGACACGGGGACGGGGGCGGGGCGAGGCGGATTGTTCGTTCCGGTTACCGACTCTATTTCGCGCGATTTCAACCAGTCGGACGCGACGGGCTTCGACTCCTTTTCAGATTCATTCGTTGGGACGTTGAATCTGTCGTTTGATACAACCGATCTCTTTCTCGCAAACGGCGGAGAGCCGATCCTCGTGAAGATCGGCTTTCACGCATCATCAACAGCAAACGCTGCCGATGAACGTCAGAACGTTGTTCCGGAACCGGCCTCACTCGCGCTGCTCGGCATCGCGATCGTTGCTGGTCGTAAGCGCCTCCTCCGCGCTCGGCAATAAGCCGGTCTTTCTGCGATGCCTCGGCGGGCTTCCCACTCGCTGACGCATCGCAGAAGTTTCAGCGCCTCGCTCGTCAATGCGAGGCGCTTCCTCTTCCACATATCGACTCCGCCGTCGCTCCCCGCCGCTCTCTCCGCGATCTGAATTTGGCCCATCGACCGCAGAACGGCGGCTCACAGACCAATTTCCGGAGCGAAACCACGCCTCTCCCCTCTCGTGCCTCGGCATCTCGCATTTCGCCTGCTCCTCCACTATACTACCCCGGCTCTCACCCCTGGCGCTGATGCCAGCCGCTGCTTCACAACCTCATCGCGTAGAGATCCCCCACTCCGAGCAAAAGAGCTGCGGCTCTTCCGCTCGGATAGTCCGAACGGTTCATTCGGCCAACCGGCTGAAGGGAGGATGGGTGTATGCCGAAGATGCATGTGCTGCCCAGCAAGAGGCCGAAGGCACAGCGGGCCCCGAGGAAGAAGGCGACGGTCGAAGCGAAAGCGAACCCCGACGACGAGATCGTGATTCGGTCGCTGACGTATCACGCCGACACCTGCACACGACTCGCCACCGAGCTGCTCAGCACGCTCGCCAAGCTTCCGCCGATGCGGGTCTACGACGCGACGGAACTTGTTCGTGACCCTGACTCCAAGCTCTCCGAACGCGAGGGGATGGAAAACGCCGGCCTCGACTACACCGACTTCATCCACTTCCCGGCGGGCAATGTCCCCAACAACGTCGGCCATTTCGCCGCCGAGTATCTCTCCTGCGCGATGAAGGTGCAGTGCGCGGTCGACGCGAAGACGACCTCGCAAATCCTCCGCGGGCGGCATCGCAAGAACGGCCAGCCGCTCATCGATTGCCTCCCGATCGCTCCGGCGCTCTGGTTCTGCGCGGCGACGGCGAAGGCGACACTCAAGGCCCGCGACGTGCGACGTCAGGCACTCGACAGCATGATCCGCCGCGCGCGTCATGCGATCGGCGAAGTTCGTCTCATGGAGGAGATCTACTGCTCAAAGGCGGCGTGATGGAGAGCGGATGAGAAGACGGGTGCTCTAACGAGCACTCGTCCTTCACCGCCCGCCTTCGTCATCGACTCTCACGCACAAAATGTTTTTTTGGTTCTCGGACTATCCGCGCTCACTCTCTTTCGCGCGAACTCTCTCACGCTCAGTGCGTTTCCAGTTTCTCTTGCAATTCGATTGCGCTCGACATCTCACGATCGCGGCTCGTCTGATCGCTACGACTGCCGCCTACTCCCTCTCTCGGATCACAGACTCCTTCCGATTTCAGACATTGTCGCGCTCACTCTCGCCTGCCGAGCGTCTCGCCGTGCGACATCCAGTATTCCGGCCGTCTTCGCGCACCGAACCGGAGCACGGATTCGGACATCATTGGCGGTAGGAAATCCGCTTCGCACCCATTCCATGTTGGAACAAACGAGAAAACAGCCCACCTCACCGTCGTTCACCGGCACATTTGGTTCCACCCCTCTCCGTGCGAACAGTGGCAGCGCGCAGACGCCATTCCACAAAGCACTTCATCCAGCAGCACAGATGACAACTCGCTCGTTCAACCCGAGCCGCGTGAAGCGCCCGTCGACATACGGGCTTGCATCATCAGTAAACGTCGGACGTCTATGCATCGCGGCGTCGTTCGCGCCAGCGTGTGGTGTCGACGTT
>JADYYL010000420.1 GCA_020853655.1 Deltaproteobacteria bacterium | reverse complement strand
ATTAGCTCGGGCGACTCGCGCTCGAGGGGATCCTTCGTTCCTCGAACGAGTGCTCTGACAAGTGATGCAGAGGCGAACTTGTCAGAGCACTCGTTTTTTATCTCTTGGCTGCTTTGAACGAAGTGATGGGCGTTTCTCAAAGATTCCCGCTTCGCGGGAAATCCATAAAAAGCACCCATCACTTCATTGTCGCAGCACGAGTGGCTTCTTCCTCTGCGGTTTGAATAGGCGGCCTTTGCCCTGAGATGCCGTACTGGTCGAGGGTCGAAGTGCGGTCTCTGCCGCATTCCGGCGTGCAGATTGGGCAGTATTGCGCCCTTTTTCGGTCTCCTTACCGAGCTTGCTCGAGACGAACCGAAGCGTGTAGTATCCGTTTCCATCGTTTGCTCCGGGCGGTTGCTCGGGACGAAAATCTGCTTTCAGCTTTTTGAGTTACATTTGGAGCGCTATGCCTGTATCGAATGCCACTCCGCCACGGACATCTGTATCAACGGGGATCATTCTCGGTGCCGCGCTCTTGCGTTTGCTGCCCCACCTTCCGAATTTTACCCCGGTGACCGCGCTCGCTTTTTTCGGCGGCGCCCGTTTCGGTGATCGCAAACACGCGATTCTCGTGGTATTCGCCGCCATGTTTCTCAGCGACTTGATCATCGGCTTCGATATCGCGTCGCCCTTCGTCTATCTCGCTCTCTTTTGCGTCGTGCTGATCGGCGAATTGTGCCGCCGCTCCCGTTCCGTGGCCGTGGGCTTTGCGGGGATTGTCTCGAGCACTCTCGTCTTTTTTCTCGTGACCAACTTCGGAGTGTGGGCGACAGCTGACTTCTATCCGAAGACCGGGACCGGGCTGCTGTCAGCGCTCGCTGCGGGATTGCCATTTCTCCGGAACTCACTCTTGGCCGATCTGTTCTTCTCAGCGGTGATGTTCGGTTGTTCCTACATCGCGGAGAAGGGCGTGTTTCCGGTTGCCCAGCGGAGGGTGGCGTAAGGCGACTCTCTGCCTTGGGCCGCCTCAGCGCAGAGGTTCACGCGCACGTGTCTTGGCGTAGCCCTACGACCGCGAAAAATCACACCCAACCTACTCTTCGCGCGAAGTGTTCACGACCCAGTGAGCGGTTGTATTTCCCTCTTCCGGTGATCGCATGAGGATCGTCTCGTTCAATGCGGCCGGAACGGAGATCGTTTGTGCCCTCGGGCTTCGCGAGTCGCTCGTCGGACGCTCTCACGAATGCGATTTTCCTGCGGACATCGATCAACTTCCGAGATTGTCCAGCACCAATATCGACCCAACGCTTTCGAGCGCCGAGATCGACCTGGCGGTGAAAGCTTTGCTCGCTGCGCGTCGACCGTTGTACCGAATTGACAGAGAAGCGCTTGCTTCGCTCTCGCCCGACGTCGTCATTGCGCAGTCTCAGTGCGAAGTCTGTGCGGTGACAGGAAGCGACGTGGAGCACTCGCTCCGTGAGTTGTCTCTTGGGGCGAAGGTTGTTGTTCTCAATCCTGTTTGTCTCTCGGATATCTGGAATGACATCCGAGCGGTTGCACTCGCGTGCGGCGTGCCTGAACGCGGCGAAGTGCTGATTGCAGAGCTCGAGTCGCGAATGCGGCGAGTCGGGGACCGAGTGACCGCATCGACGGCGCGTCATCGGACCATCGCGATTGTTGAGTGGATCGAACCCCTCATGTCAGCGGGGAACTGGATGCCGGAGCTCGTGACGCTGGCGGGAGCGGAGGAGGTGTTTGGAGTAGCGGGCCGTCACTCGCCGTATCGAGAGTGGGGAGATCTTCTGACTGCCGATCCGGACATTGTGGTGGTCTCGCCCTGTGGATTCGATCTTGCCCGCGCGAAGCAGGAGCTTCCGCCCTTCGTGGAACACCCGGATTTCACCCGACTCCGTGCCGCAGCAGACGGGCAGGTGTTCGTGGCGGACGGCAATAGTTTCTTCCATCGTCCTGGGCCTCGTATAGCCGAAGCCGTGGAAATTCTCGGAGAGATCGTCGCTCCCCTGAGCGTCGCCCCACTTTACGAAGGACGCGGCTGGGAGCGCGTTTGTGCCACTACCCGAGGGGACCGAACAGGGTCTTGAGGGTGCCCTCGAGAATTGGTCCGATGATCCGATCCAGATATCCGGACGCGAGGAGCGCAAAGATAATCAACAGGCCGTAGCGTTCGAGCCGCGCGAGAGGAAGTGCGAGCGCGCGCGGAAGTAAGCCGACCGCGATTCGGCCGCCGTCGAGCGGCGGAACGGGTATGAGGTTGAATGTGCCGAGCACCACATTAACGATGACCGAATAGAGCAGCCACTGGGTCACGATCGCGGAGACGAACGACGGAGTGTCCCCGGCGGTCGGCACTCCAAACCCAAGCCGAAGCAAAAGTGCAAAGAGTATCGCCAAAGCGAAGTTCGTCAGAGGTCCGGCGATGGCGACGATCGCCATTCCGAGGCGAGGGTTCGAGAAGTATCCGGCCGAGACGGGAACTGGTTTTGCTCCGCCGAAGATGACGGGGGAACCCGCGAGGATCAACATCGACGGAAGCAGGATCGTCATCCACAGGTCGATGTGCTTGATCGGATTGAGCGTGATGCGGCCGAGATTCTTCGCGGTTGGATCGCCGAGTTTATAAGCCGCATATCCGTGGGCCACTTCATGGAGCACGACCGCCACAACAAGCGGTGGTCCGAGAACCAGAAATTTCAAAAAGACGCTATCCATACACTTTACTGAGAATCAATTTTTCCTGCGTCGTGAGATCGGGGCGAACTGTATCGCTTGCGAGGTTTTACTGCGACCGCGAAACAAAGCGATTCTCCGAGAGTCGGAATCGGAGCGGCAGGTCCTGCCCGGTGGATACTCCGACGCGCGCTGAAGCGAGTATGTTCATCTTCGGGTCTGCGCTGCTCGAATCTGCTGGCGTTAGTCTCAACGGACCACGGAAGAGGCTCGTTCCATTCAACGCACGCGTAATTCCCATCGCGATCGTCAGCTTCCCTGGCCCGGTGCAAAGATTCTCGACGGAATCGATGCCGCGGCGGCGGAGCATGAGTGGCACTCCCTCCTTTGGTTCGAGCGCGCGAATCAAGACGGCCTCACCGCGTCCCACAGGCCCGGTCACGACGTTCATGCACTCATACATGCCGTAGATAAAGTACACATACGCGTGGCCAGCACGGCCAAACATCGCCGCGTTTCGTGGCGTCTGCCCGCGAGCGGAGTGTGAGGCCGGATCCGCCTCGGCGAGATATGCCTCCGTTTCGACAATTCTCCCCGACGTAAGGCCTTGCTCGCTCTCGTGCACGAGCATCGCGCCGATCAATCGTCGCGCGATCTCCTCTGTCGTTCCGTCGAAAAAGGCTTTGGTGAGGCGCACAGGGGAATCCTTTCGCAATCTCGGTATGGCGAGCCGGATGGATAACGGAACTCGGTGACGGGCGCAAAAACGGGGTGCCCCCGGCTTGTCGGCACCGAAATTGCGCAATGATTTCGAGCCGCCGCAGCCCTGGCTTCAGATACCGCTCAAGAAGATCGAGCCAGTGGACGAAAGACCAGTGTCGACCCTTTCCAGGAGCAGTATCATGGAAGTTCGAGCTGTCACGGTTGATAGTCCCTCCGTCTTCTCCGCCGATACCACGGCTAAGAAACCAACGAAGGAAGAGAGCGCTCTTCGCTCGATTGAAGCACTGAACGACGAAGGCGACTCCGTCGGGACGAGCATCAATGATCTCCCCAAGAGTCTCGCGATCACAGCAAAAGAGATCGTTGATAAAATCAACGAGAAGCTCGGCATTGCGTTGCCCGGTGGCATCCAGAGTCTCAAACCCGAAGACGTCACTCCGGAAGCAACCGCGGCCCGCATCGTCCAGGGGGTGGTTGGCTTTTACGACATTTTTGCCAAGCAGAACCCCAATCTCGCGAGCGGGGAGTTGCTCAACAAATTTCTTGAGACCGTGAAGGGTGGAATCGACGAAGGGTATGCCGACGCAATCTCCATTCTGGAAGGTCTCAACGCGTTCCAGTTCGACGGTGTCCGCGAGGGCGTAGAAAAAACCAGAACGTTGATTGACGAGAAGCTCGAAGCCTTCCGCAAAGCGAAGCTCGAAGAGTATGGCTTTGGCGTCGAGGCAACCGACTCGTCCGACGGAAAGGAGCCAACAACGGCGCCTGCCGCCGAGGAAGAGGTCAACCCTGGCACCCAAGAGTCATAAGCCCGCAACGCGCGATTTGAACGTCGCGTAGCCCGCTCTCATCCCTCAGTTTGCCCCTGTCCGAACTCTCCGACGCGCCATGCTCAACACGGCTGGGGACCGCGCGAATAACCGATCTCATGCTGTGGTTAAAACCCTCGTTCCATGCTAGAGAGTGGCCCCTTCGCGACCACAACTGTCTGGAACCCCGCATGAAACAAGTCGAACAAAGCTCACAAATCCGCAATATCGCTATCATCGCACACGTCGACCACGGCAAGACGACCCTCGTCGATGCCATGCTTCGCCAGAGTGGAACGTTCCGAGACGGGAAGGACGTCGATGACCGTGTGATGGACTCTATGGATCTTGAGCGCGAGCGGGGAATTACCATCGCCGCGAAGAACTGCTCGGTGATGTGGGATGGGGTGAAGATCAACATCCTCGACACGCCGGGCCACGCCGACTTCGGGGGCGAGGTCGAGCGCGCGCTCGTCAACGTCGACGGCGCTATCCTCCTCGTCGACGCATCGGAAGGACCTCTGCCACAGACCCGATTCGTATTGCGAAAGGCATTGGAAGGGAAGCTTCGCATTGTTGTGGTCATCAATAAGATCGATCGTAAGGACGCTCGTCCGCAGGAAGTTCTCAACGAGCTCTACGACCTCTTCATCGACCTCGATGCAAATGAACAGCAGATCGAGTTTCCCGTCGTCTACGCAATCGGCCGTGAAGGCATCGCCATGCGCAACCTCGGCGAAGATTCGACAGACCTGAAGCCACTCTTCGAAACGATCCTCTCGGAAGTGCCGCCACCGTCTTATGATCCGACGCAGCCGTTCCAGATGCTCGTCACGAACTTGTCCTACTCCGACTATGTCGGACGCCTCGCCATTGGACGTATTTTCAATGGTGGCGTGAAGCAGAACGAGTCGCTCGTGTGTGTTCAGCGTGAGAACAAGATCGTTCCATTGCGCGCCGTGAAGATCCAAACTTACGACGGCGTCGGGTTGAAGGAAGTGGACCACGCCCTTCCCGGTGACGTCGTGATTTTGGCGGGTATTGAGGACGTCGAAATCGGCGACACCATCTGCACGCGCGAGGCGCCGCAGGCGCTGAAGCGAATTGTCGTCGACGAGCCGACGATCTCCATGCTGTTCGGCCCGAATACGTCGCCGCTCGCCGGCCGCGACGGGAAGTTCGTTCAGTCTCGGAAGATCGAGGAACGGCTTCAGAAGGAGATTCTGCACAACGTCGCACTTCACGTCGAATCGGCCCCAAGCGGAGAACACTTCATCGTCAAGGGGCGCGGCGAGTTCCAAATGGCGATTCTTATCGAAACGATGCGCCGAGAAGGCTACGAGCTGACGATCGGGCGT
>JADYYL010000419.1 GCA_020853655.1 Deltaproteobacteria bacterium | reverse complement strand
TTTCACTTTGTTTGAATAGGCCACGACCGCACCGCAGAAATAGTGGGATGCACCCGGGCGCGCGCTTAACAAGCTCGAAGCTAATCCGCCGGTGCAAGACTCAGCGAACGCAACGGTTCGCTGAGTCTGAATGAGGAGTTCGCCGAGAACATCCGCGATTGAATCGAGCGGTGAGCGACAAAGTACGAACTCAGGTCCAATGGCAGCGACGATGCGATCAACGGCGTTCTGCAATGTTAATGAACCAGTGCATTCCGGTGGTTTGGTCAGCTTCAGAAGGATTTCGGGGAACATCGGGCGGTAGCCGATTCGAACGGAGCTTTGGAGACCAAGCTTTTCGATCTGGTCGCCAATATGAGACTCGCTGAGCCCAAAGAGCTTAATATGCTCTGCCGCGAGCGGAGGACAAATGATCCCGTCCTTCTCGAGAGCGGGGACTAAGATCTCCTCGAATACGATCTGCAGCTCTCGAGGAATGCCCGGGAAGCTCGCAATCAGCGCTCCACTGTCGCTACGCACCGAGAAGCACTCTGCTGTTCCCGCTCTGTTCAGCAATACGGTCGCTGACTCCGGAAACATTACCTGACGGTTGCTAACTTTATTCAATGGTATTCGCCGCTCGCGATACTTGTCTTCCATTCTCTGCAGCGAGTCGTGATTGAGTATGAGCGGAACTCCAACAAACGACGCAACTGCGTCCCGTGTAACATCATCGGACGTTGGACCGAGGCCTCCACTCGTCAAGACAAGTTCGGAATCGGTACAACATTTCCGAAGAGCATCAGAGATCTCTTGAATATCGTCGGAGACGACCTCGATTCGCCGCACGGAGAGACCGAGTTCGGCGAGCCGACGACAAAAGTAGGCGCCATTCACGTCCTGAACCGCACCAGAGAGAATCTCGTCTCCAATCACCAACACGCTCGCACGTCCTCGACCAATCGCTGTCTTCATCTCTGAACCTCGGCGTTCTCCATTATTAGGAAATCTGCTAGTGAGACTGGCCTGGCGGCACTGGCAGCTCAAGCGCAGGTTTTGCGAAGACAGATTTCCTATGTAATTAACGCACCAACCAGTGCGTTAACGGGCGTTTGATCTTCGGACCGAAAGCTGACAATATCCGCGCACTTTGAAAGGACATTTGTCATGAATCCCATCCTCAAGAAAATCGAAGCTGAACAGCTGAAGCCGTCTGTTGAACGCTTTAGCCCAGGCGATACCGTGCGCGTCCACACCCTCATTCGAGAGGGCGAGAAGGAGCGAATCCAGGTATTTGAAGGTGTAGTGATTCGTCGAAACGGCGGTGGATCAGACGAGATGTTTACCGTTCGCAAGGTCTCGTACAACGTCGGGGTCGAGCGAATTTTTCCTCTCCATTCCCCCCGCGTCACAAAGATCGAAGTAAAGCAGCGCGGACGTGTTCGCCGAAATCGTCTTTACTATCTCCGCAACCTCAGCGGTAAGGCTGCTCGAATCCAAGAGCAGTGGGTAGACGAGTCCGCGAAATCGACCCCAACAACGACCGCGTAATCAAATCCTCGCCTCTCGAGTCTGAATAATTTCAATACCTTCCACTGGAGGCTGCCCCTCCAGTGGTGTCGATTTTTGCACATCGACTTTTCGAACGCCGCATACTCCGTGGCGACAAACTTCGAATCTAGAGCCGTCGAGAGCGGACGATCCTAAAATTTCGGCCTCACCACCCAGCAATCAGTTCCAAGCTGGACTAAGATAGCCATATCGGGGACTTAGCCTGGAGGCTGCCCCCAGAGGGTGAAGTGGGGGGATGTTTGTATGGGACCTAGACTGCGCGTGAGAGCCGACCAAACTAGATACCGAATGTGCATCCGAAGGCATCAAACGCAAGAACCGATAACGCGCAACGGTAAATGCCCATGATCTGCGGCATGTTAGATGGGAGGCTGCCCCCAGAAGACGGAAGAGGAAGGCGTGGAAGCCTAATTCGTGTTGCAGCCGCCGCGGAAGTAGCCGCCCTGGTCGATGACGAGGTGCTTCGTCTTGATGTTCGCCTCTAAAGAGCCGCCCTCTTTGATCTCAACCTTCTCGTGGGCTTCGACCTGACCGGTCACCTGACCGTGCACCACGAGACTTCCGACATTAACAATCGCCTTTACGACCGCCTGCTCCCCGACGATCAGGACACTCGTCGACGTCACCTCCCCAATGAGGCTCCCGTCAATCCGCACGGGGGAATCAAATCGCAACTTCCCCTCGATCACAGTTCCGGGACCTAGGGCCGAATGCACGGCATCGACCTTCGCCAACGGAGCGGGCCTCGCCGCTGGCTCACTCGCACGGGTCAGCGGAGAGGGCGCAGCCGCCGCCGAAGAGGGGCGCATTGGCTCACTCTCCGTCGCCCATTTCGGAGCCAGGTCGGGCTCGCTCGCCTTCGTCAATGGGATAGCGACGTCGATCGTCGTCGGCGCACTTTCGCTCCCCTCATCTCCCTTCGATGCGGACATTTCACGCCAACGCGCGATGGTGTCGCTCTCTACAGAGCGGGGAAGGTCGGGCTTGTTCTTGTTGAGCTGAAAGATCATAAACAACATCTCGCTTGGCTATTGCGAACGAACGGCGTCTCGGGGCTGACTATTTCACCAATACTGGTCGTACTAGACGGCATGAAATGACGCGAGTCGAAAAATACTGACAACACCCAAGAAAAAAAGCTCGGTTGTACGCCAAGGTGGTGCGATCCCCGGCGCCCACCACGTGGGCAGACCATATTTCGTGTCGAACCCCACAGGCTGGCACAGTCGCTGCTCCTCTCACCAATCCGCTCGGCTACGCGCCGAAGTCTTCCCGCAGCAGCTTCAATCCTTCCTCGACAGTCGCAGGGCAATAACCGAGGACGCGCTGTAATTTCTCGTTCGATAGGCTCACATCTGGCGATCTCGGCGCCACAGACGCCACGTCGGCCTGTCGCACCCCAACAATCGCGTCTGGACTCAAACCGAAGTGTTCACAATATCGCACGCCGAAATCGTGCCTCGATACCCTTTCTGACCCGGAGACATGCAGCAGCTCAGAGTCCGCCGTGAGCCGCCCTTCGCCCCAAGCGACCACCAGCCGCCGAACGACTTCGCTAAGATCGCTCAAGAGCAGCGGCGTGCGCCACTCATCAACAAAGAGTCGAACCGGCCCCCCTGCTCGAATCCCCCCAGCCATCCACCCGAGAAACCCTTGGCGAGCCGATGGGCTCCGGCCGTAAAGCAGCGAGAGCCGAAGCACGCTGCGCTCCAACGAGCTGCCCAGGACGATCTGCTCGCTTTCCAATTTCGAAAGGCCGTAGACCGAGCGGGGACAGACCTCGTCCCGCTCCGTAAAGCCCCCACGCGGCGCAACCCCTCCGTCGAATACGAGATCCGTCGAGAGATGAATGAAATATGGTGGCCGATGCGTTTGCAAACCAGCGGATCGATGACTCGCTTGCTGGACGAGATGCATCGTCGCCCCGACGTTCACCCGAAACGCCTCGTCTCTCTCGCGCTCACACGCATCCGAACTCGAAATCGCCGCGGTATGAACAATCACATCGGGAGAGGCCCCCTTCAGAAGTCGCGCGACGTCGGCCTCCGACGTCAGATCCGCCCCACCGCTCTCTCCACCACGCCCGACATGCGAGAACACCGAGAAACCGGCACGATTCAGCGCTAAGGCAATCCCCGCACCGGCGAATCCGCCCGCACCCGTGACGAGAACTCGTATTGCCTGTCCTGACGAGAGCGAACTATCTTGTGCAGAATGACGCATTGCTCAACTTCTCCTGAACGGCCTCACGCTGCGGCGACTCCCATCGCCGAAGCCGAGTCGTGTGATGCTATCGTCGAAGGGCTCGCGCAGAACATCGTCCGTCGACGGCTCGAGGTGCCCGCACTTCTTTTCCTCGAATCGCACAAACCGCTCTCGACGATTCTTTTTACCACAACTCTTGCCCTCGAACCGATGGGCAGTATGCTCTTCTCTCGTCGACCATTTGAAATTCTTCGAGCACTCTTCGAAGATCGATCCAACGCCGATCGACTCATGGCGCGAATCGAGCATCTCGTCGCGCTCCGCGATACCGCCGTGAGGGACTGAGATGGAGCACGCTTCCCCACTTATCCTTTGCTTCATCTTCACGTTCATTATCGTACTGCTGTGGCAACTTCGTCGCGCGCACCGAGGCGAAGAGATCTTCATCCGTCGCATCCCCGGTATCGATGCGATCGATCAAGCTGTTGGCCGCGCGGTTGAACTCGGCCGCCCGATCTCCTTCACCTTCGGACTCACCGGACTCGGACCGCTTCTTTACGCGTGCCTCGGCGTCCTCCGCCACGTCGGGCGCAAAGTCGCGCGCCTCGGCGCTCGGCTCTACATTCCTTGCAATGACCCCGAGGTGCTTGCCGTCGCCGATGCCGCTCTTCAAGCAGTCTATGCTGAAGAAAATCGACTTGGGCGCTACGACCCGGGGAACCTCCGCTTCCTCTCGAGTGAGCAGTTCGCCTTCGCCTCTGGGTATATCGGGCTTTTGCACAGAGAGAACGTCGGCAGCGCGTTCCTCTTCGGTCAGTTCGCCGCCGAATCGCTCGTTCTCGCGGAAGCTGGGCAACAGATCGGCGCAATGCAGGTTGCGGCGACGACTTCGAACGAACAGATCCCATTCTTTCTCACCGCGTGTGACTACACGCTTTTCGGTGAAGAGCTCTTCGCTGCCGGTGCGTTCCTTTCCCGCGATCCGGTGCAGGTCGGCAGCCTCCGTGCCCAAGACCTGATCAAATTCGCCTTCGTCGTGATGATCCTCTTCGGTGTCGTCGAGGCAACACTCTCACCTGAGCAGGAGCGTTCCTCGATCCAGACTCTCATCGAGCGCCCGTGGAGCGAGAGCACTCCGGAGGCTCCTGCCCCATGAAGCGCTTCCGAAACATCCTTATCTCCGGCGTGACGTTCATCGCTGGGCTCTACTTCTTCCTCGAGTATGCTCTGCCTGCGGATATCAACGGCTTCCAATTCGGAAAGTACCACGAGCAGGTCCTTCAGGGGATCCAGATGGTCTCGATCGTCACGATCGGACTCGGGATCATCAACATCTTCATGGTCTACGGGAAGTCGCTGATCGCGAAGAAAAAAGGGTGGATCAACTCCCTAGCGCTCATCGGAGGATTCCTCATGATGATGGCCTTCGAGATCGGCACGTTGCAGGGCGCCGACGAA
>JADYYL010000418.1 GCA_020853655.1 Deltaproteobacteria bacterium | reverse complement strand
TGTCGTCTTCTCGTCGGCCATGTAACTCCTCTACTTTCTGAATACTCCCCACGGCCATATGGTCGCGGAGTTGAATCGAAATTTGCTGCCCTGGTTTGAGACCGGCGCCACTCGTAATCACGTCCCCGGTCGCCGCATCTCGCAACAGCGAGAACCCTCGACGGAGCTGAGTTGTGGGAGACGCAGAGCGAATGATGGCAGCGAAATGCTGCGCACGTTCTTCAGCACGCTGTAGGGCGCGGTCCGTGACCGCCGGAAGCTCACGAAATCGAGTGAGCCGGTCGGTCGTCAAGTCGATCCGCCGCTGAACGGAGTCGATCACTTGACGCGCCACCGTGCCGAAGCGGTGTTCATGCGCAAGCGCGCCAGCACGGGCAGATTGCCCGATCTGGAGCGAGAACCGCTCGAGCGAGCCCTCGACGGCGCTCATTCTCTCCTGCACCATCGCACGCAGCCGCTCGCCAACGATCATCTTCGCTGACTGCGCACCGACCATTTCGACAGCACTCGTGCGAACGCGCAGCGCCAGAGATTCGAGCCGCTGAGCCGAATCAACCAGCCGTGTCTCAATCTGCCCGCACACAGACGCGATGACTTCGAAGACGCTCCGACGATGTTCGATCACAAGATCGGAAAAGAAGCGACCGAGATCCTTCGGAACGCCAAATGATCGAAAACTGACGTCTTGGGTTGAGGTCTGATCCTCTTCGTGCCCGATTGCGGAAAACACGGGGTGCGGAGCCAGAGCCACTGCGCGCGCGATGTCGTAATCGCTGAAGACGGCGAGCTCTGCCGGGCTCCCTCCGCCACGGAAAATGAGAATGGCGTCGAGCGATTCATCACGCGAGAATCGTTCGAGAGCCTGAAGAATCTGCGTTTTAGCGTTCGCCCCCTGAACCGACACGGGGAGCCACACCAGGTCGAATCCGAATTCTGCGACGGAGAGCGAGGCGAGGAAATCGTTAATCACCGTTCCAGCAGAGCTCGTGAGCAGCGCCAGTCGACGCGGTAAAAACGCGAGCGGCCGCTGTCGGTTCCGATCAAAGAGACCCTCGTCACGAAGCCGCTGATTCGTTTGTTCGCGAAGCGCGGCAAGCTTTCCGAGCGTATATTCCGGAACGATGCGAACAACCGTACAGGAGACCGCCCCTCGACGCCGATTGAATCGAACGCTGACTTCGAACATCACCTCAAGCTGTTCCTCGAGCGTGAATCCGACCTTTGCGAGATCTGCAGTCATCCGCTCGGCACCATCCCATATGACGCAACTGACGGTCTCTTCGGGCCGATCTCTATCCGAGAGATCCATGAACACGCGACCGCCCGTCGCCTTCACTTTCGAAAGGACACCGGTCACAAACACGGTCTGTTGGAATGCACGAGAGAGCGCGAGTTCGCACTGGGCAAGGAGCTGCGACACCGGCAGCGCTGAGGCGAAATCCACGGCTGGAACGGAAGTCTCGCTGTGGAGCGTCGTCGTTCCAACAGCGCCGACCTGGCCAGGATTTGAGAGAGCGGTGCCCGACTCGATAACGAGTTCGACGCCCGCGAAGTAGGAGCGGAGATTCGCCTCGGACAAACTGGCAGAACTCACGAGCCACGCCTTCTCGGCGGCGAGCCAACGGGCTGTACCGAGCGCCTTAATACGATCTTTGAGCTGGAAGGTCGCTGGTCCGGAGAAACGTGCTTCTCCAGAGGAGAGGATGACATTGAGGCGCATTCGTTCGAGGCTCTCTGCCGGTGACCTAAGTGACAATGAGATGATTCGCAGACGCCCCTGACATCGGGGGTCCCGACATCAGGAGATCGCACGCTTGTAGCATATCAAGGGGATCGCACGGAACGCAGGGCGCTGGTCAAGCGGCGTATCGCGGTTTAGCCCAAAGCTCGCCTGAGGAGCGGCCTCGACTGGAACGAGGCCAGCAAAGGTCCCATCAACCGTTGGCGACGGTCAGTTTCGTTGGCGTCTGCGATCGGCGCCGTCCACGGCCGCCGCGGTAGGTCCGCAGGTGGATGATCTTCGCACCTTGCGACTCTTCAGATTCCGCAGCTTCGTGGCCAAGCACTGGACCGAGCTGCTTCTCGAGAAGCTTGAGAGCGCGGCTCTTCACCCGCGATACGTGACATCGGCAGTACCCGAGTTCCTTCGCAATGTCGGCAACGTTCTGGTCATTCACGAAACAGCGCAAGATCACTTCGCGCTCGAGTTCATCGAGGTGGGCGCATGCCGCCCACATGACCTTCGAGACTTGATCTTCGGCGACATGATGTTCGGGGGTCGCATGATCGACGAGCGCAAACGGCCAACCTGCGGGGTCTGATCCGAAGTGGTCAACGTTAACACTGAGCTCTGCATCATCGACGGTTCCTGCAAAGCGATATTCGCCGATGCGGCGACTGATCTCTCGAAGCAGGAGTCCGCGGAGGTGATAAAAGGAGAACGTTCGAAAGCTCACCCCCATCGTCTTATCGAAACGGGCGGCCGCTTCGCAGAGCGCCATGCCAACAATGCTTTGGACCTCGTCATGGGGAATTCGGGATCGCCAGCGGTTCAACATGCTCCACGCGATGCGAACCGAGGATTCCATATGCTCGGTAATGAGCTTGTCGGATTGCTTTCGCGTGAGGCGACCCTTGGTCGCTTTCGCGAGCTTCCCGTCGGCAATTTTTTTAAGGAGAAGCTTTCGCTTCGTTGAGGAGAGCGACTTCCCACTCCCTGGGGATGTCGATCTTTTACGAGGGGCCCAAGAAGGCTTCTTTGAGGCCTTCTTCGAAGTATTTTCGCGAGACGACATCAACTCCTCCGTACCCATCGGGAACTTTTCCCGCGCGTCCGAACGGTCGCGGGGGAGTCACTCAGCACGGCATCCTAAGCCGAGCCCTGAGGTGTTATGTCCGAGGGGTCAAAATTGTGCTTTTAAGGCAGATTTGGTTTAAATAGTGGGAACTCTTGGAGTTTCAGGGCCAAATCTCCGGCCGTTTAGCGTTCAGGCGAGCCCGAGGGGCTCGAGAGCGCCCCTCATGACCAGTGCTTTCATGATCTTTAATCGAAGGAAGGGAGAGGAAGAGGCGGTGCCTGCGGATCCGGTGGCGAGCGAGAGGCTCGTCGTCGTCGCTCCCGCGCCGACCGCCGCAACTCCGGCGCTCTTGTCTGCGCTTCAGAACGCATTTCCCGGCGAGCAGGCTCGATTCGTTCCGTCAGACGCGTTGTCACGCTCGCCGCTGATGAACGTCCTCGCCGTGGTCGCAGTCGGCCAATCCCCTGAGGCGCTGACCACAATCCTGGAGCAGATCTTGACGCAGCGCGAGGCGCGGAAGGACGGGTTTCCAGTTCTCGTGCTCGCCCAACCGCTTGCCAAGCTCACCACTCTCGGTAAGTGGCTCTACGATCAAGCCGTTGCACAAAAGCTCGCTGGCATCCGCCTCATCGGATACTCAGCGGAAGAGGAGATCTCGAGTCAGCTCGAGGGAAAGCTCGCACCGCTCCATGGTTCCAACTTCATCCGGATGCCCCTCGCACCAGAAGTGGAGAATTCTGGTTACAAGTATTTTTACATTTTCAGCCCAGAACTCCAGACGATCGTCGCGCTCCTCGGAGAGCTGGCAGACAACAACATGATGCGAGTGTATCTGCTCGGCGCGCCGGGTACCGGGAAAACCTCCCTCGCCTACTATTTCTATCTCCGGCGCGCGAAAGGAAACTTCGTCACCGTCAACCTTTCGTCCGAGAACACTGGCGACAAGGGGTCAATGAAGTCGTTGCTCTGCGGACACGTCACAGGCGCCATCCCCGGCGCTCCATCACGAGAAGGAGCGCTTTCCTTTGCTCGAGATGGCGTGTGTTTCCTCGATGAAAGTCACGGCGCGACCGGGACGGTCATGCAGGTCTTAATGGAGGTCCTCGAAAGCGGACAGTTTCTCCCCTTCGGCGCCACCGCGAAACGAATGCTCGAGTGTGCCGTCATTTTTGCGAGTAACCGAAGCTGGGAGACATTGCGCGGAATGATGCACCTCGATGAGCACGCTCGACTGGGCGCGACCGCGGTGGGAATTCCCGACCTGGTGAAGCGCGAAGGCGATAAGCTCGCCGTGCTCGCATCGACTCTCGCCACCTTCCAATCGAAGTGCACGACGTGGAAAGCTCCTGAAGGAATCTCTGCAGAAGCGTGGAAGCTCATCAACACGTGTCCGTGGAAGGGTAACACTCGCACGCTCATTCGCGTCGCGGAGATGGCGTGTGTGCGTTATGCTTCGACCAATCCGACGAGCCCGACGCTCGGTGCCGCGGAGATTGCAGAAGGTCTGTCATTCTGGGAGCCCGAAACTGAGCACATGGATGACAATCTCTATACTCACTACTGACTCGACTCTCGCCACCGAACAACCGGTGCACGACGTCACTTCTCTAAAGTTGTTCGAACCGGATGGCCAAGAATAAACCGTATAAGCTCACCGCCGA
Source organism: Deltaproteobacteria bacterium (assembly GCA_020853655.1). Lineage (GTDB taxonomy): Bacteria > Bdellovibrionota_C > UBA2361 > SZUA-149 > JADYYL01 > JADYYL01. Next base: position 8,630 of record JADYYL010000418.1, on the reverse strand, counting down.
AGCCAGGTGGGGCAAATCGACCGCAAGCCCTGATGAGGAAGAGTTCCTCGAGGGTGCCCACGGACGCACATGGGAGCTCCTGCGGGTGCTGAAGATTGGAGCGGAATTCATTCGGGGATTCCGTGCGCTCCAATCGGTGGGGCCATGTGTCACAGTCTTCGGCTCCGCGCGATTTCAGGAAGATCATCGCTACTACAAACTCGCGGAGACGGTCGGGAAGCTTCTTGCGGAGTCAGGTTTTACTGTCTTGACCGGCGGCGGCCCCGGTATCATGGAGGCTGCGAATCGTGGCGCGAAGAGTGTCGGGGGTCGTTCGGTCGGCTGCAACATCGTGCTTCCTCGCGAACAGCACCCCAATCCGTTTGTCGATGTGTGGCTTGAGTTCGAATGGTTCTTCGTTCGAAAGCTCATGCTTCGAAAGTATTCCTACGCATTCATTGCGATGCCTGGAGGGTTCGGGACGCTCGACGAGATCATCGAAGTGGCGACGCTCATCCAAACCCGGAAGATGCGGAACTTCCCTGTGATCATGATGGGCGTCGAATTCTGGCAGCCCCTGATTGCATTTATGGAAGAGCGGTTGATTGCGGAGAAGACGATCGAACCGCGCGACTTGGAACGATTGATTCTCACGGACTCACCGGAAGAAGCCGTGGAGCGGGTGCTTGATGCCGCGCTCAGCTACGGATTGAAACTCACCGAACCGATGAACTCCGGCCTCGAAAAGGTGACAGAAGAATAGTCCGACCGGAGAACTTCGTGAGCTATTCGAAACTGTACCGAGGGTCGGAACTCCTCATCGAGCATCTCGCCATCGCCAATGGTTTCTCCGCGCGCTCACGCGGCCTCCTCGGACGCCGCGACCTTCCCGACGATGAAGGACTCCTCATCCCTCGCTGCCAGATGGTACACATGTTCTTTATGTCGTTCCCGATCGATATCGTCTTCCTCGACGAGGAGCTGCGAGTGAGAGCGATACGCCCCAACCTAAAACCGTGGAGGATCTCGAGTTATCGTTTCGACACGGACTCGATTCTCGAAGTGTCGGTTGGTTCAGTTGCCCGCCTGAACATTACGCCAGGACAGCAACTGCGCGTTGTTGAATCATAGTTTGGCGTCTCTCCTCGATTGCGTCCCGCCGACTACTGGACGCCCCGCTCAAGGACCGGACCGCGTCGTAAGACCACCCAGTGTCCGAGATCAAACACAACTGTCCACCGGGGTTGGCACTGATTGATCAGCGTCTCCACAAATGTCCCTGCAGCCGGTAAAACAGCAAGATCGGGACGCCACAGAGAAACGACGGCACATCCGTCATGCCCGCCAAGGCGCAGCTTCTGAAACTCGCGGAGCCGACGTTCCCCCATCACCAACGTCCGCCCATCAATCGCCGTACGAAACTGGGCACGATCTGTTCGATCCGTAAGATAAAAACCGAGCGCCAACCACCCGCCATCGTCGAAGTGATTCAACACGATTTCCTGTCGAGTCCGACCTCGGTCACGCTCCATGGTGGAAAGTCTCGCGGTAACGGCAAGAAGTTCGCGATACTTTTGAGACAAGGGCGGTGCCGGTTGAAAAAACAGGAAGAGGAGCGCCGCCAGAACGACTCCCAGGAACACCTCGAGGACTCGATTTCCCCGGGCGAGCGGCGCAGTCGGCACACCTCGCGCAGTGGCACGAAGAAGAAGAGGCGCAGAGACGAGCCCGTAGAAAGGGAGAAGCTTGATCCGCAGCACTCCCCACACCAAGAAGAGCAGAAACAGGCACCACTCCCCTGCCGTCGTCGATGTTCGGACAACTCTGAAACGACTCACGATCGTCATCGCAGAGGCGGCTACGAGAACGCCCAGGTAGCCAAAATCGATTTGAAGCGGTTGAAACTCGCGAATGAGTTCGTTTGCGGCTGCGTGGTTGAAAGCGTAAGTGAACAAGCCACGATACATTTCTATTCCGAACGGAGTCGCAAATCCTGCGAGCGAAAGGACGCATGCGAGAATAGCTCCGCGGCGAAAGCCTCGAATATCTCTCTTCAGCGCCGAATCGAGCACCAATAGACTGCCTGCAGCGATCGGAGAAAAGACCCAGTAGACATGCACGTTGGCCCAGACGACGGTGGTGATGACCGCCAATGCCGAGCGTCGATTCTTCAGAGCCCACAGAACGATCGGGAAGAGTATGACGCTGACGAGCTGAGGCCGCAGATGCCAGATCGGCACCAGAAACAACATGACGACGCCACTCGCAATCGCCTTCGCCGGGCCGCCAACCGCGTCCCCTCTCACGGTAGGGGCGGCAAGTGCGACGAGCGCGGAAAGCAGGATCAGAAAGGTCTGTGCGAGCTGGAGCGCTTTGAATCCGCCGAACTCGTATATCCAGGCGACGACCGTCTCAAAAAGCCAGGAGTAACAGAGATACGCCCAGGCTTGAGCGCCAAAGGGGTCGAGCACGGGGACACGAAAGTGATCGATGATCCATAGGCCGGTAGCGAGATGCCATCCGAGATCAACGTCGACGAGTGAGCGCCAACCGAGGACGGCCGCCACTGCCAGGAACAACAATGCGGTGGCGCGTTCAGCGCGCGACTGGTGGTTGAGGCGGAGCATCCGGCACGTAAAGATAGCGAGGTGCAAAATATCGGCGTGTTGCCCGAGCGATTCCGACGCCGAGAAGAATGGCGACGATATCGTCGGCGAGCCAATGCCACCCGAAGTATAGCGTGGTCACTGCTGTCATCGCACAGAACAACCCAGACAGGAGAGCGAGCACCCGTTGCAGGCGCCATAGATAGATAGTGGCGAACACTGGCACCGCCAGATGTAAACTCGGCAGTCCCGAGATGAGATACGTCGCCGCTTCGTGCCTCGGATAGTCGTCGAGTACGAGCTTGTGTCGCCAAAGCTTCGACTGCATGTCGCTTACTTCAGTCCATGGAAGGTGCGAAAACGCATCCGGCATGAAGAACACCGGGCCGGTGGTTGGAACCGCGTAAGCAATCAGGAGCCCGCAAAACCAAATCAAGAAGAATCCCGTGAGAAACTCATTCGCCAATCGACGATTGCGTTGCATGACGAAGATGTAAATCACTGCGGCAACATAGGGATAAAAAAGTGTGTAACCGCTACTGAGGGTCGGCGCCCATCTCGCGCCGAGTCGCTCGATAAGAAACTCGCCCCCAGACATGCCGTGGAATATTACTTGATCCAGTCGATAGAGGGCCGAGTCGAAGCGCAACGGATTGAGATACGGAATCAAATGTTTCAGATTCACGAACACCACGAACATGATGCACGTGATGTTCAGAAGCCGAAAGTCATTCAACATCTCTCGCCGGCTGAGGAATTGCCCTCGAAACGCGTTCCACGTGTATTGGTGTGGCACGAAAACCTTCTGCTTTCTTCCCTGCCGGAGGTGACTGATCCGTGCCGCAAGAAGAACAAGCACCAGGCTGACGGCGTAGCATCCAGCAGTGCCTTTGATTCGACTCCAATACAGTCCCCACGGCGCCCGAAGCGGGAGCTGTAGTTCGTGGTAGAGCCCGAGCGCAACAAGCGCGAAGAAGAGCACGATCAGCTCGGGCAGGAGCACGCCGACAAATGAGTCCTTCTTGCGGAGGCTTATGAATGGCACAGACTTAACTCACGTGAGTAGCCGAGAGAGCAGAGAGCGCCATCTCGAGGACCTCGTCGCCGAGCACGCTCAATAGATTCGGTGACGCGCAGAAACTCTCCAGCGCCTGGGGATATTGCGCGGAGGTCAACCCCTCCGCGCTGCGTGGTGTTCGCCGAGATTCTACTTGGACATCTCGATGAACATCTTGTCACCCGGCTTGACCCCGGAATCCACGTCTCGCGATATTCGTGCCACTCGCTTATGGAGTTCTGAAGTCGCGAGATACTGTGGGCTGTCCTTCGGCAAATCCTTTTCGTCGGTGCCCGAGCCGTAAATAAAGATCGCTCCTTTGCGCGACTTCTTCATCAGGTCGGTGCCCCGCATGAGCAGATCGGTGTACCCGGGATCGACACCAAGAGATTCTGCCGTGAGATACGCCCGTTTCATCTCCTGTAGGCTCGCTTTGGCTTTCGCAGAGTTCCCTTTGAAGATGCTCATCGCAGCCATATCAAGGATCAGGTTCTGCGCTTCCGAGTTTTTCGGATCCGCGTCGAGGACCTGCCGAACGAGCTCGTAAGCATTAGCGCCCGGGGGATCGATATACTGCCCCATCTCCTTATACGCCTTTGCTTGCGCGAGAGTTTCTCGGACACGCCCAATCATATCCCCGAGAATTGTATCGATCTCTCCAATGCGAGCCCGCGCGGTCTTGTTCTCCGGATCGAACTTCAGCACTTCCTGATAGGACTCACGGGCGTTGCGACCCGGCGGTGAAACGTATTGCTTCGAGATGTAATACCGTTCGCCATCGGCAAGCAGTTCTGTAAGCTTCGTCGCCATCTGCTTACGGCGATCCTCTTCGTCCTGAAGGCGACCGACTCGCTCATCGATCTCAGAGATTCGACGCTTCGCATAGGTATCTTCGGGGTTATAGTCGAGGATCGTGCGGAATCGTTCGTAAGCATTTGCTCCGATTGGTTCGCGAAGTGCGCCAGCCTTAAGAAGCTCGTCGCCCTCCTGTCTGAGACGATTAATGATCGCCTCGCGCTCCTTCGTCTTCTGAACCTCAGTTTTCGCACGCGCGAGTTCGAGCGCCTGCCGCTTCTGCTGATAGAGATAGAACGCGCCACCTGCGACCGCAGCGACAAGACAGACGAGCACGAGCAGTATCGGACCCGCCTTGCTCTTTGGCCGGTCGACGACGCGATCGGCAACGTCATCTCGGAGCGTAAAGACTTCGCCGGGCGCCGCGAATCGAATCTCATCGTCGCCAACATTGAGAATGTCGCCACGTTCCAATTTCCGATCATCACCCTTAACGACTTCGCCGTTCACTTTCAGGGGGGTTCCGGATAGAGCTCCCGCAAAGTATGCCCCGTCCTTCTGGGAGATGAGCGCATATCGCGCCGGCACTCCTTTCCCATCGATAACGACATCACAACCGGAATCACTTCCGACCATCGTCACGGGCTTGTTCAACGTGATGCGCTTCCCGCGCTCCGCTCCGGTCATCACGATCAAGCTCGCCGATGGACCCGTCACCGCCTTCATGCCCATCGCCGTAGCATTCACGGTGTCGTTCACAGCCCCTGATGGCGCAGCGGCCTTCGACTCCTGCGATTTCAGCATCTGGCGAATCGTGTCGGAGGACATCGAGACTGCAATTGTCGACGTCGTCATTCGCTCGGGCTGGTTCTGCGCCATTCCAACGAACGGATTCTTCGTCACACCACTCGAGGCGTTGAGCGCTTCGACGAATTCGTTACAGTTCTGGAACCGATTCTTCGGGTCACGTGCCAAACCTTTGAGAATGGCAGCCTCTAACAGAGGTGAAATCGCAGAGTTGATCTTGGAAGGCTGCGCGGGATTCTCCGTGATGCGCTGCATCGCTGCTTGCATCGGATTCGTGGCGCTAAAAGGGCGTTGCCCGGTGACCATTTCGAACAGAATCGTCGACAACGAGTAGATGTCGGCTCGCCCATCGATCTGATCGCCGCTGGAGAGCTGCTCGGGGGAGATGTAATACGCTTCGGCGACAAGGCGACCCGCAGAAGTCGACTGCTTCATCACTTGATCGACCGACCGTGGAACGTAACCCGCAAGCCGAGGCTCGTTCCCTTTGAACAGAATCGCGCGCGTGTCGAGATGCCCGTGGGTCAGTTTTTGCTCATGCAGCTCTCCCAATCCGCCCGCGAGTTCCGCAACCGCTCCGACAGCGGCATCGATCGCGAGCGCCCCGCCCTTCTCCTTCAAGAGGTCGCGAAGAGTCTGGCCGGCGATGAGCTCCATCGCGAGATAAAACTTCCCCCGATCGACACCACCAGCGATCAGCGGGACCAGTGCTGGGTGCGAGGCGGACCGAATCTTATTCACCTCCTCCTCGAACGCCTTGGTCAGTTCGGCAGCATTCCCCGGACCTTCGTTGAATACTTTGACGACCACTTCGCGATTACCGAGCACTTTATCCTGTGCTCGATAGACCGTCGCCGTGGGTCGCTGCTCGAGCTCACCCGTAATGACGAATCGACTGGCGATCTCGCCGCCAACAGCTGTGGGTGAAGTTGCTTCCATAACTATTCCCCTGCGGTGTTCCCTTGAACGATCAAAATTCTGAACGGGCGATCACAACGCCTGCGTCTCGGCTACTTCTCGAAGAGTCTCAGCGCTTCCGTGAGGCCGGCGAGCTCCATCTCTTCGATGCTCTTCGGTTTATGTCCAGTCCACTCATGCCCACCGATGATCTTTCCCTCATGCATACCAGAGCGAACAAATCGATAGATGTCGTGAACCTCGTAGGACCCGTCCTCTTTCATGGCCCCCACTTCGGAGATGTGAGTGACCTTCCGACTGTGATCCGGAAGTCGCGCCGCCTGAATGATAATCTCGATAGCAGTAGAGACCTGCTCCCGAAGCGCGCGCATTGGTATTTCGATCCCCGAGAACAACGCGAGAGTCTCAAGTCGCGTCAACGCCTGAAGTGGCGAACTCGCGTGAACGGTTGCCATCGAGCCCGAGTGACCGGTGTTCATCGCCTGAAGAAGATCGAGCGCTTCCCCACTTCGAATTTCACCAACGACAATTCGATCGGGACGCATCCGCAGAGAGGCTCGAACAAGATCACGAATCGTCACCTGCCCCCGTCCCTTCTTGTCTGGGGGCTTCGTTTCCATCGGCACGACGTGGTCCTGTCGGAGCTGAAGTTCCGCGGCGTCCTCAATGGTCAGAATCCGCTCGTCATCCGGAATCAGCCCAGAAACAACGTTGAGCAATGAGGTTTTTCCAGAGCTCGTTCCGCCACTCACGATGATGTTTTTCTTCAGCACCACCGCGGCATTCAGAAAAGTGACCATGTCCGGGCTCAGCGAGCCGAAGTCGACGAGCTTATCCATCGTCAACTTCTCTTTTGCGAACTTTCTGATCGACACGGAGATCCCTTTCCGGGAACACGGCGGCAAGAGAACCGCGACACGGGAACCGTCTGGAAGGCGCGCGTCCATGTAAGGCTCGTCTTCGCTGACGCGTCGCCCGACATACTGGGCGATGTTCAGCACTGCCGCGCTCAACTGATCCGTCGTGAACTTGGCGTCCACGGGCATCATTCGCCCCTTACGCTCGATGTAAATCTCGTCTTTGCCGTTGATCAGGACTTCGGAGACAGTGTCATCGAGCAGAAAACTCCAAATGGGAGCGAGGAAGCTCTCCATCGATTTCCAATAAAACTCGCTCTGCGACTGCTGCTGAACTCGAGGAGCGGGCTTTTTCTCTTCCACCGGGGCAGCGGGTTCTATCGCCTCAGTTTTGATCGGCTCAAGTGGCTTGTCTGATTCGGACTCGTCTTCGCGGCGGTAGGCGACGGAGATGACGTAGTCGCCAATGACGACCGCATCCGTTGGCTTGACCGGAACTTTACCCTCTGTCTTCTGCGCATTGACGAAGGTGCCGTTGGTGCTTCCGACGTCAGTGATCACGAGCGTATCCCCTTCGAGGGCAATCGTCGCGTGAAAACGGGAAATCCCACCGGTCTCAAGGATGACATCGTTCCCTTGCGCGCGGCCGAGCATGAGCATGTCCTTGTCGAAAGACATGCGCTTCTCTTCCCCCGACTTTTCACGAATCATCAACTCGATCACGAACACACTCCTCAATCTGTGCGATGTGCCGTCGCAACGTCTGCCCGAACGAACTCCCGGCGACCGGAAGCTACTTCTTTCGGAACTTATTCGGGTTTTTACGAACGCGAGTCGGCACAATCTTCTTGTTGCTCAGCAAGGCTTCCGCGAGCACCCACCGGCGCTCTTCGCGCTCCGGGAACATCTCCTGAATGCCGGTCAAGATATCGTAAGCCTCGATGTATTGCTTCACAGAAGCCTCGCGCTCAGCGCGCAGGAGCGAAATGCTGACTTTGCGCCACAATTCTGAATCAAGAGAGGCAACAATCTTGGTCAAAAGATTCATGTGGCTCGAGATCGAGCTCGAGCTGAGATTGCGCGCGCGCTCATTTCGAATCGAATCGAGCTGCAATCGAATGTCGACGGGATCGGGCGGCTCGAGAGCAGGAGAGATCTCATACGGCAACGAGTCGAGATTGAGCTCTCGCATCCCTTCGAGGGTGAGTCTCTGGAGCAGCCGAAGGAAGTTATACATCCCGTCGGGGGTGACTCGAATCTTCTCAGAGGTCACGATCGCAGTATTCAAGAGGGCATCAAAACTCGACGTGTGGTCGCGAGTCATCGGAGTCACTCGCGCATCGCGGACCCCCCACTGTTTGAGTGGGCCGCCCTTTCCGGGGGCTCTCGGAAAATCCGGATTGTCGAAAACGAGACGTCGCTCAACACCCGAAGCGATGTCACGTGAGAGGATGACCCTCCGCGACCAACCCGAAGTCTCGGCCGGCAGCTCCTCAAGCAGCGACTGGTCGAGCATCACCTTGAGCGGGGCATCGGCGCGGTATTCATACTCGATCACCAGGTCTGACGCCGGGAGAGAGAACTGAGCTCGATCGATGTGCGCGCGATCGC
>JADYYL010000417.1 GCA_020853655.1 Deltaproteobacteria bacterium | reverse complement strand
TCCGTGGACGGGCTCAAGCGAGTGCCCAACGGCGAAGACCTACCGAGATGGACTCCCCGCGCGATTCGAGAAGGAAGCGACGACGCTCGCCAGTCTCACCGGTTGGGAGATCGGTTCCGTGCGCGATAAGATGAAGCTCCCCGCATCCGCCAACCCCGCATCCTCCCCCGGCGGGAAGAAGTGGTGGGATGGGATGTGGAAGTAGCCCCCACCCTTGACCGGCACCTTTGACCGGTGTGGAGGCCCCGCGTCCCGCAAGGTCGCGGTCTTCTCAGTAGCCCGGCACCTTATGTGGAGAGTCATACCTCCCAAGGTGCCGGCTACTTTTCCTCATCATTTTTTCTTCTCTCCCCGTCTATTCGAGGCGAAAAGGATACGCCTTGAAGATCCGGCGCATAATAGTGTTCAGGAGAGCCAATGGGTTGGCGCATGTGTAACCAAAATGATGCGCTTTGACCCAGCCCCGTATAACAGGGGGGTGGTGTGGTTCTGCCGGGTTTTTGTGGTTGCTGTGTGTTTTCGGTGGTGGGGGAACTCGGGGGAGCTTTGTGCCATGTCTATAGTATCTGACACTCCAACAGTCATAATTCATCGTGAGCGGAAGGACACAGTCCTTATCCGACCGGAAGCCGTTTTGCCGCGCGATCGCCTGAACGCACTTCGCAAGCAAATCCTTAACGGTAACCTGAAGTTACGGAAGACGCCGCGAACCACAGTTCCAAGGCTCGTTGCCAACTGGTAACTGGACTTCCGAAGAGAATTCCATACCGTGTATGGACGCTTCGTTCAGTCGGCTTCCGCGCCGTTTGACATGCCGCGGATAAATTGGCAGTTACATCATCTCGAATTCGTCGAGCTTTTCTAAGCTCTGATAAACGCAAGAGTTTTGTTTATGAAACGCACTTATCAACCGAGCAACGTTTCGCGCATGCGAACGCACGGCTTCCGCTCCAAAATGGCGACGAAGGCCGGACAAAATGTGATTCGCCGCCGCCGCGCTAAGGGCCGCAAGCGCCTCACGGTCTCCATCCCGGTCAAGGGTCGGATCAAGTAAACGTTGGGGACAGTAAAATCCTCTCGTTCCGCTCGTCCTGGCAATTCTCTCCGTTTCGGACCTGAACGCCGAGTGAAGTCTCGTAGAGACTTCCTCCGCATTCAGCAGAAGGGCCGGAAGTTTCGCTCGCAACATTTCATCCTTTCACTTTTTCCGCCGCACCCGGATGCGCAAACATCCTCGCCCGGGCGCCTCGGCATTACCGTCACCACCAAAGTGCACAAGCGCGCCGTGAAGCGGAATGCGCTAAAGCGCCGCGTGCGAGAGCTTTATCGCCACAAGTGCCAATCTCCGCCGTTTCCGTGCGACGTGGTCGTCATCGCCCTGATGGGAGCAGCGGAGCTCGATTTCGCGGCTATTCGAGAACAGCTCCTCACCCTATTCGAAAGATCGAAATTGATTCGCACAGAGAGCGTTTCGCCACGGCGCAACGGCTGACTTCGCTGGAGGCTGAGTCGTGTTACGTGTTATTGAAAGGCCCCTTATCCGCGTCATTGTTGCGGGGTGCCGGCTCTACAAGCGCTGGATCTCCCCACATTTTGGTGGACGGTGTCGGTTCGCGCCAACGTGCTCAGAGTACGCCGCGGAGGCGTTTCAAACGCACGGTCTCTTTCGCGGAGCCGGGCTCGCTACTTGGCGCGTATGCCGCTGCCATCCGTTTGGCGGGTTCGGTTACGATCCCGTCCCGGAACGTAAGGACAGCAAACGCAGCTCTGCTGATGCTTGCGGTTTCGCTGATGCTCCGGTCGGCCGCGTCGAGGATACGCAATCACAGATTGATACACGATTTCAGAAATCTCGGATGAACGAGCGATGAAGACTTCCAAGGACCAGCAATCATCACTCTTCTTCTTCGCGATCTTCGTCGTCGTCCTGCTCTTCACTTACAAAGTGACGGTCTGGGACGCCTATTTCAAACCCACAGCGCCACCACCTCCGCCGAAGGTCACCGCGACATCCGCGCCTTCCGAGACCGCCGCAGTGCCTGTGGTTCCGTCCCAGTCTCCAGGTGCCCAACCCAACGCCGTTCAACCGGTTGTCACGACTGCCCCCGCGACCGGAGCTCCTTCAGAGGAAGAGATCAGTTCGCGAGTCTTAGAGATCACCACCTCCGACCTCAATGCCACGGTGTCTCTCCTCGGCGGACGCATTACGCGTTGGGAGTTGCGCCACTTTGCAGAAAAGGTTGAGAAGGGCAGCCCTTCTCTCAACCTCGTTGAGCACGTTGCCGGTGCACCGTACCCCCTCGGGATCTATTCCGGGGAAGTCGACGACTCTCGTGTTCAGTACCGCCTCTTCGAGCCTGCCACCGATGTTCCTCTCATTCTCGCCGGTGACGACCGAGGTCGTGTCGTGCTGCAGGGGCAATTGCCCGATGGGCGAACGGCAGAGAAAACCATCACGTTCTACGGTTCTGGTTACTTCGTTGATGTTGCCGTCCGCCTCTCTGCCCCACCGGCAAACGCCGCGCCGCTCGCGCTCGAGTGGGTCAAGCTCGTCACGCCAGGCTCAGAGAGCTTTCTCGACACGCATGGAAATAGCGGTGTCGTTTGGTTTGATGGAACACGCGCGAATCGTCGCGGTTTTGACAAAGTCGCCGCCGGCGAGGAAAGCCTCGGGAATAACCGTTGGATTGCGCTCTCGGATAAATACTTCTCGGTCACGATGATTGCGACCGCGCTCGTTCCGACAGAAGCGTATCACCTCGGTGCGGTCTATGCGTCGCGTATGATGGGCGACTCCATCGCCGGTAGCTTCCGTGTTTTCGGCGGTCCGAACAGCTACACCATGCTCCGCAATGCGGGCGACTCGCTCGAGCTGATCATCAACTTCGGCTACCTCGCGTTCCTCTGCGCCCCCTTGCTCTCACTGCTCCACATGTTCTTCCAATACACGGGGAACTACGGGCTCGCGATCGCAGCGCTGACGATCCTGGTGAAGTTTGCGGTGCTGCCTCTCACCGCCGCGAGCTTCCGCTCGATGAAGGCGATGCAGGACATTCAGCCCGAAGTCGTTCGACTCCGAAACGAGGTGAAAGACAAGCAGCTCCAACAGCAGAAGCTCATGGAGCTCTACAAGGACAAGGGCGTCAATCCGCTTGGCGGATGCTTTCCGATCCTGATCCAGCTCCCGATTTTCCTCGGCCTCTATACGGCGCTGAGCCTTGCGATCGAACTCCGCCACGCGCCGTTTGCGCTCTGGATCCACGATCTTTCTGCCCCCGAGAAACTTCCGCTCCTCGGCATCGGCATTCCGGTCATGGTCCTTCTGTTGGTTGTCTCCATGCTCATGCAGCAATGGATGACGCCCTCGACGATGGATCCGATGCAGAAGAAGGTCATGCTCGTCATGCCCCTCGTTTTCGGATTGATGTTCATGAACTTCCCAGCGGGGCTCACGCTCTACTGGCTCGTCAGTAACATTATCTCGATCGGACAAACTCACGCGCTCCGACGGAGCGGTGATAAGGGCGGGAAGCGAAATGGCTATGTGCTCACGGCGCTTGTCTCGGCGGCCACATACATCTTCCTGCACGTCCTCACGCTGTTCTAAACACCTCTGGCCCGGAGCATCGATGTGAGCTCCCGCGAAGATACAATTGTTGCGCCGATCACGGCGGCAGGCTCTGCCGCCGTCTCGGTTGTTCGAGTGAGCGGAGCTCGAGTTCCGGATTTGATCCGTTCCGTCTGTGACCGCGCGGACGACGTCCTCCACGCGCCGCGCCACACCGTGTATTCAACACTTCGAGACGCCGACTCAGGAGAGCCCATTGATCAAGGGCTCGCTGTCTTCTTCCAGGCTCCAAACTCGTTCACCGGCGAAGACACCCTTGAGCTTCACGTCCACGGAAGCCCGTATATTCTGCGCCGCGTCCTCGAGGGATGTCGCGCTTTTGGCATTCGC
>JADYYL010000416.1 GCA_020853655.1 Deltaproteobacteria bacterium | reverse complement strand
CCGAGATCTCACGCTATAATTCAGACGCTCCGGTCATCGTCGTAACAGCACGCGAGCAGGTCTCTGCCAGCGTCGAAGCGATGCAGAAAGGGGCTTGGAACTATGTCGTGAAAGGCGAGCCGCGTGAAACCGCGGAGAAACTTCGTGAGGCAGTGGAAACCGCATGGATCCGAAGACTCCAGGCGGCAGAAGCTCGTTTGCTCGAGGAGTCTCGCATCCGGCAGATGGTGAAGTCAGAGCGGTTGCAGGCGATTGAACTCATCGTTCGGACGGTATGCCATGAGGTGAACAATCCCCTCAGCGGAGTGGTCGCCCTGAGTCAACTGTTGAGCCAGAACGAAAAGCTTGGCGACGAGGCCGACCTCAAGCGCATGGCGGAAGGTATCGCTCGTTCGGCTCAGGAAGTTGCACGAGTGGTGCAGAAACTCCGCTCCATCGGCGATAACGAGACCGAGTTCGGGGGGAAACAGATTTTGGACATTGATTCCGGCGAAGCGCCACGCGATCCAGCGCCGTCGAAGCGCGAAGTGTAGGCGCGACTTGGGCGTCCAAGCGACGCGCCATCAAGCGAGAACGTTAGCGCTTCTTCACGGGCTTCGCGTCTGCCTGCTGCTGAATTCTCATTTCAACAACGCGCTGCGATTCTTTGCCCGTGAAGTCAGAAGCCGTCTCGAGAATCTTCAGACGATCACTTTCGATTCCGACGACGACACCACCCTGATCGCCAATCTTCGCGCCCATCTTCATCGGATATCCTTTGCCCGCAGCATCCTCAACAAACGCCGTGGAGATATTCGTCTTTGGGTCCACGATGACCGCGGTCAAGCGGAGCTGGCCCAAGCTATATCGCTCAAGCGGAGTCGATGCGCCGGCACGCTGCGGCCGCGCAGAGAAATCGAACTGTTTGAACGGGTCGCGTTTCCCGGTCGAATCGTAGACAAATGTATCAGCCGCCATCGTATTCGGGTTGACGAAGTCGACGAGCTCACCCGTTGGAGCAGAGCCGGACGCGGTGCCTCCTGCCAGCGAAGCGGTTTGGGTGCTCGGCGCTGGAAGAGAGCCCAGTCGCGGAATTCGCCCATCCCGATGGTATTCGAAGGGCTTCCCTGTCGTGGGATCTTTCGGAACAGAATCAAAGTAAGTGGGAACGAGATCGTTGAGAGAATTCGGAGGCGCACCTTTCTGAGCGGTGAAATCGAGTAACGCGATCTGCACTCGAAGTGTCGCTTCCTCTTGCTGGCTGAGCTGCGCTTTCTGCCGCGCGGACGTCACGCCGTCATCGATCATCTGACGCGGAGATATGGCGACATCCTGCGTCGACTTGTAATAGTAGACGCCACCGAAAATGACGACGAGAATTGCGAGGGCGTACTTCCCCATCTCCGCTCCCTAAATCTTGTATCCTGACGCGCACAACTTCTCGAAGTTTCCCAGAACCCCCATGAGCAGCTCCCCGTCAATAGGAGGAGTGGTCCAACGGGGACAAGGCCATCTCAACTGCACGTCAATGACCAGGGGCAAACTCGAACGGTAGCTTCCGTAGAAGTTGGATGCAACTTGAAACTCCTCCGCACGCGCATTCGCGCGCGTTATACACGACTGTTCATGTGCGGAAACCGATCACCCTTGGCATCGCACTCAGATGAAGCAAAAGACGGGCCTTTAGCCGAGCGCGCTTCGCGCCAGGGCCAATCCGGCGAGGAGAGCGCCGACCGAGAGTCCAACGGAGAGTGCGATGTAAAGCGCGACAGTGGCCATGTCGCCCTTTTCTGCGAACATCGCCGATTCAAGAGAAAAAGCAGAGAACGTCGTAAATCCCCCGAGAAGTCCTGTTGCGAAGAACAGGTTCAACTGAGATCCGGACTCCCCACGCGCCGCAAAAAATACAACGGCGACGCCCATGAGAAACGAACCGACGACATTAACGGTGAGCGTTCCTACCGGAAATGCCGAGCTCCAGTGTGCAGCGAACTGATTGATTGCATGCCGGAGCGCACCGCCTATGCCGGCTCCGAGAAACACAGTGAGATAGGAATTCATCGGGGACCTTCGCAAAACATGCGAACTGCCATGACGTCCAGTCGTGATTCAGTACTGTTCGAGGTTTCGCTCCTTACCGGCGCGCGCGCCACCGCTGGGAGAGGAACCGAAAAGAGTGGGCGCAGGCTTCCAACACGAAGAATCCCAGGCGACAGTTCGAAGCGTCGCCTGGGGAGTTTTCGCAACCAGGATTCGGCAAATTCTCGAGCCGAATCTCAGTTCCACCGCAGAACCGCGTCCACGTCAGTCGACGCGTGGAATTGCACGGCACAACGTTAAGGAACTGCTTCACCTGCAGGGGTGGACTCGACGAGTCGCAATACTCGTACATCGCGCCGAGATCGACGTTCAGCGGAGTGACCGCCCCTGGTAGAAGAGCGCCCAACGCTCCCCCAACAGCTCCGCCCGCATCTCCAGTGTACGTCAGCGCAACAGTCGTGCCGGGAGCGGCCTCTTGATCGCCGACTTCGAACGCGGTCTGCGCGGAGCGAAGGGTATCTTGGCCCCTCGCATACTCCGCGCGCTCTTTCATCAATGTGAATGTAGTGACGCCGAGGGCGGCCAGAATCCCAATGATCGATACGACTATAAGTAGCTCGATCAGTGTGAATCCGTCCTCGCCCCGACGACCACGAATGTGTCTCTGCATAATGACGAACGTCCTCCGATCACCGCTCCCAAGCTCAAAGAACTTCTGACCCTTTCAACCGAACCGCACCCGGTTCTTCTATCGGCCGTTCTGCCCGGGCGCCCCCGGAAGAATTTCGGACGATTTACGCGCCCATTGCAGGCGCTACTTCGTACACGCTGACAATTCACGAATGCGGGTATTTCTGACCTCCGCATGTTTACAGATGGAGCATCATCCGTGCCAGGGAAAGATTGCCCATGGGAGTGGAGACGAGAGAAAATCTAGAACGTTTTCAAGATCTTGAAAGTCCCCGTGGGTCGGCGACACAATGTGACCATGTGACAAAATTTGTCGCCATCCCCAATCCGGCTATGAAAAAGGCCGAGGAACAGGTTCTAAGCGGGGGGCTCAAAACCCTCGTCGATGAGGAGGATAGGGATGCTGTCTCGAATCGGGTAGGCATAGCGGCCATCCTGCCGAATGAGCGCTCCATCTATCTCGTCACAGACCTCGCCCCCAGCTCTGTTCTTCAACGCGCGGGCGCGAATTTGTTCATTCACCTTCTGGACGACCACATCGCTAGCAAGCGAAACGGGCTGCTTCGACTCTGGACAGACCAATATCTTTAGCAAAGCTTCGTGAATCATCGGTCCTTTCCCCGTTTGAGCTGGAGTGCAGGCACCGTTTTACGTCTCCGAATGGCCCGACACAATACTTTCTCACTGGGACTTACTCACTGCGCCAATGGAAAAGCCCCGTCTCACTGCCTCAAGCCCCCGTCGCCGCAGGGGAAGTTCATTGCATCACGGTATCGAACTCCATATAAATGGGACACCCTATCCCCCGTTGAGCGCGAACGCCGAAATACGGGATGGGGCTCACGAGCCGGGCTCGGCGCTTCGCCTTGAATCGCTTGCGTCTAAAAGCGCTGTTTCGGAAACGCCGTTTTCGAGAGCCTGTCCCGAAAGAAATGACAATGCACGACGCACCAACGAACAAACACGTATGACGCACAAGCGAACCACTGATCTCATTGCGGGAACGACGATCACCAAGCTCCAACGGGCAATCCGAACTACCGCCGGTCTTGTCCTGCTTGCGACGACCGTGAGCGGATGCGACTCGTATTGGTGGACGCGCGGACAGCCACCGGCGACGGGAGAGCTCGTCCAGAAAGCGGCTCTTGCGTTCGATGAGCAGCTCAAGGTCTCGGAGAGTGCGCGTCCCGACATCGCAGCCGCTGCAAAGAATGCAAAGGCAGCGTTACTGCAGCTTGCATCTTCAGCCCGTTCTTCGCGCGGGGACGGCGCGGCTTTTGATGTCGTTGCTCAGAGCCTCGCTCCCCTGGAAAATTCTCTCTCGATGGGATCACGACCGGCGCTGGCGGAGCTCACCGGGCAGTTCCGTGTGTTCGCACAGCAAGCCCACGCAGGGCAGGATCTGAACGCACCAGCAGTGGAAACGCTCGTCTCGCGCGCCCTCTTCCTGCTGGCGAGCGAGCTGTCCGTGCCGGCGCCAACGTGTCTCTAACTCGGTTGTGAAAGAGTCGTCTTCCTGACGGCTCTTTCCGAATACCCGACCGCGCGGGTGCCCGACGAAAGACCAAGTTCGGAGGACCGCTGTTCATGCACCGATGAGGGAAACTCTCGATGAGTCGATCTCGACACCATACTTCTTCGCCGGGCATCCCTCCGGAACTCAAAAATTCGGCAACTTGCTCCGAGACCGCGTTCTCTGACGTCGCCCGGCTCGATCGGTTCCCGCTCCTCTTTTGTGCCCAGTTTTGCTTCTCCGCGGTGGTCGCATGACCTCTGCCGCAGCACATCTGTTGAGTCCCGTCATCGCGTTCCACGCCGATCGGAACCTCGCGAGCGCAGCTCGCGCCAGTTGGGTCGATGAGATTCTCCTTCCCGCGCTCCAACTCGTCGAGCGCTCACCACTTCTCGTCGTGAATCTTTCGATCTCGACAGCGATCCTCGAGTGGCTGATCGACAAGGATTTCCACGGCGCCTTTCGTTCGCTCACCGCGCTTCATCAAGCCGGGCGAATTGACCTTCTCCTCCCCTTTGCCGACGAACCTTCGTCGATACTTTCGGCAACGGACACCGCGCACCACCTCGAGTTTTCAAAGCGAGCTTTCACGACCGCCGGGCTCAAACTCCGCGGCGGTTGCTCGGCGCTGTTTCCGAACGGAGAGGCTGGCACTGCGGCGAAAGCCGGGGCGGCAATAATTGCTGCCCAGCGATTCCTCGTGACGCAATCCACGACCTCCCCTTCATGGGTCGGCGTCTCGGCCGGAGCGCAGATCTTCTCCCTCCGTCCAGGTGCAGGGCCGATCGAAGGCCGACTCGATGGCACGCGCGCACTGTCGCTGGTTGCGCCGCTGTTGTCCCAGAGTATTTCTGCAAACAATCTATCGATCCTCTCCCAACTCGAGGCACTGAGTACCGGAAACGTTCGACCAATTCTGCTTGCTGACCTGGCGGGTTTTCAAACTGCCACGGCACTGGAGCTTCCGCCCCCGGCGCCCGATCAACCGCGACGGGGCCCGCGCCGACAGGAGATTCGCCAACGCTTTGCAGCTGCCACCGGGCAAGAACACTCCGCGTCCAGGTCGCCCGCACAGCGAGCGCATCTCGAAGCGGCGGAGCGCTTCATCCTTATGGCCGAAAGCGCGTTTGCGCTTGAGAGCGAATCGCTCGAGGCAGATCGGCTTTTCTTCGAAGCCGTGATCTCAGCAGATGTTGAATTGGACTATTATCTTCATCCAGATGTCGATCCGACCATTGGCTGGGTGCGTCCCGCTGACGCCGGCGCCGGCCGACTCGCAATCGACACACAGCTTGCGCGCTTTCTGTTTCTCCAAGACCGCCACCTTCTGGTCGAGATCGATGATAAGCCGCGAAAGATCAACCTTGTTCCGCAAGGCCCTGTCGACGGCTCGTCTCCAGCCCTCGGATTCTTCCTTGCAAGCGACGCGGACTTTCAGAAGGGCGTGGGTAAGCGAATCGCCGCCCCAACGACGGGAAACACGCCTGCGCTTCTCAGGAGCTCGCCGGACGTCGCGACACTCCGCCTGCAACCACCGGTGGAGATCGCCACTGCCGAAAAGTCGAAGCCTGCGGACGTTCAGGTCACCATCGACTTTTCCGCCCGCTCCGGAGTAGGTGCGCACCTAACCAATTCGACGACGGGATTTACGGTTGAATATTGGGTGGATGCGGAAGCCGCTCCGAAAGGTGTCTATGCGGTAATCGAGCTTTCGCTGGTGATCCCATCGACCTCGGGCGTGGCGACCACGCTCAAGCCCCTCACCAGCGTCGGGGGCGTTTCCGCACTTCGCTTTCCGGGAGACGCTCGTGTCTCCCTCACGACGGCCAACGTCGAGGGAGGGCTGCATGGCGTGCGGCTGATCGATGGAATCGATTCCTATGTCGTCGATCTTCGGAGTGCGAAGCCCCTCAATGCGGTTGAAGTACTCCCCCTCGGAAAGAATGCCGACGGACTGATCATTCGGCTGGCTCTCGACGCTGCTCGGATTTACGGCGATGAAAAACTGAACTCGCTGTTCGTGTCGATACTTTAGAGGCCGCGACTGGCGCGACTCAAGACGTTACCTGGATGGGAACGTCTTCAGCGGTTCCTTAGTGGATCGAGCCCGGGAAAACGAGATCGAATTCCGGAATAGTGACCTCGAAATCCTGGCCGTCTTCCGACTGGAACATATACGTTCCATACATGGACCCGACTGGATCCTTGATCATCGAAGTGCTCGTATAGGTGAATGAATCGCCACACGCGAGCACGGGCTGTTCTCCAACGACACCATCCCCTTTCACTTCCGTGTAAAGTCCTCCGCCGGAGTTGACGACCCAGTGGCGACGCAGAAGCTGCACCGTCTCAAGACCAAAATTCTCAACGGTCACCGAATAGGCAAAGACAAAGACGCCACGATCCGGATCCGAATGATCATCGAGATATTGAGGTCGCACGCTAACGCGGACGTTTCGCGTTATCTCGGAATAGGTAAATGGGACCGGCTCCTTCTCCATCGCGCTCCTGTAGGGAGAGATTTCCACGGTCTTACTTCGGGGCGTGATTCTCTGCAAGTCTGCCGAAAAGGCATATCCACGCTCGGCCTGAAAGACGGCTTTGGCGCGATCGTCGGGGCGGGCCATCTGGTTGCGACCTCGCCTGCGCGACGCGGAAGCGAGTAGAGACAAAGCGCGTCCAACCCGGCGAATCGCTAATACTTTTGGTCGGCAGGACCTCGTTCAGGCACGTGGGAGGAAAGACTTCCCTAGCGCGAAGTCGGAACTTGCGGCGGCTCACCAGAAAAGTTCCGTGCGCGGAAAAAGTGAAAGGTTCGCAGCGTCTCGCCGCCGTATTGAATCGCCAAAGAGTTCTCCCCGGCTCCAGCGTAAGGCTCGATCGAATCGAAGCGATCTCGGATCTTCCCAACGCTCGCGAAGTCTTTGACGACGATGAGCGCGTCGCGGCCGACGAGATACTCCCACCCTCCCCACACATCATACTGGTTCATTCGTCGACCATCGATCACGTCGACCATCGCGTATGGATGAGATGGAGCATAGAAGGCAATCAGCGCCGCGGTGTCGTAGTTCTCGGTGATCACGAACAGTTCTTTATTCGCCGATCTGAGCAGCTCTTCGACCCGCGCCCCGAGCTCGGGACCGCCAACCAATTTCTTGGTTGGAAGAAACTGGGGCGGCACCCAAAACGTTACGCCGAGGTAGAGCAGATACGCGATGGCAAGGATCGGCAGATGAAAGAACAAAGACCGTCGATAGAGGGTGTCTGCTTGTCTCCACACTGGCGCGGACTCGTTCCATTTCACGACCAGCAGCAACATCG
The DNA here is from genome assembly GCA_020853655.1 of Deltaproteobacteria bacterium. Classification (GTDB taxonomy): domain Bacteria; phylum Bdellovibrionota_C; class UBA2361; order SZUA-149; family JADYYL01; genus JADYYL01. The sequence continues at coordinate 9,841 of JADYYL010000416.1, read as the reverse complement.
CACCGATGAAAGCTGGGAACGGCCAGTTCGCGTAAACGCTTTTCGTGAATGACACGACGACACACATGAGGAGCAACGGAGCAACGAAGCTCGCAAGGAACAGCTCTCGCGGAGCCGATTCGCGCCGACGTGTGAGGACGCGGAACGTCAGTACCAGGAGCGCCGCGCAAAGCAGCGGCCCGATGAGCCCAAGCTGGCCCCCGACAAGCTCAAGAAACTTCTCAGGACGAATGCGCAGGGAGGACCGACTTGCCCCGACATGGCCAAGGTTGTGAGCAACGTTGACCCAACCATGTTGGGCGTTCCACCAGATAACGGGTATCGAAGCGAGCCCGACGACTCCGCACGAGAGACCGAAACGTCGCCACTGAGCTCGACTCCCCCCGCTCACCACAAGAAACAGCGCCATCGAAGGGAGGAGAATTGCCGCGGTGTATTTCGACAGAAACGCGAAGCCCGTTGCGATACCGAACACCCACCACCCACGCGATTCCTGCCGGATGACGGCAGCGTATCCTCCCGAAAGGGCGACCATCCAGAACACAGCGATCAAAGGGTCGGTGGTCATCGCCACGCCACACGCGGAGACCATCAATGTTGAGCGAAAAAGGACCATCGCCTTGAATGCGATCTCGGAGCCGGAGAGCGATGCGGCGAAGCGATAGAACAAGACAAGGAATATCGACTGCAGTATCGCCGCAGGACGCCGCACGGCAAACGCAGTATCCCCACAAATCGCGGTCGGCAGGCGGATCACGTAAGCGACCATCGGTCCCTTACTGTAGTACGCAAGGTCGAGTTGGCGTGACCAATCCCAGTAGTGCGCCTCGTCAGCGGAGAGCCCAAGGCGTGTCACCGCGATCAGAAGGATGTCGATGGCGAAGGAGGCACTGATGAACAGGAGGGCTCGCCGATGATTGACGGCGTCCGTATCAGGAGAGTGCGGCATGTGACGACGACCTACTCTTCGAGCTCTTGAACCGCATCTTCGATTTCGGACGCACGATCCTCCGCCGCCTCAGCAACGGCACCAGCCTTTTCCTTCGGTGTCTGAATATAGTCACGGAGAGCGGAATCACTTGCCCCCCCTTCGTCACCGGAGCGCGACTCAGAAGTGCAACCGATAACAGACGCTATCAGTATGATCGCGACCAACCCGCGGAGGCCAATGCGTGAGCGAGGAAACAGGATCATTGTAGGACGACGACCTCAGCGCGGCGGTTCAATTGCTTTCCTTCGGGCGTAGAGTTCGACGCAAGCGGCTCGGATGAGCCGTGAGGGACAATAATGAGTTGATGACTTGAAATTCCCTGTGCAGCGAGAAATGTCTGGACGGTTCGGGCACGCGCTTCGCTCAGACGAACATTCAGATCCGGATCGCCGGTATCGTCGGAATGGCCGTGCACGTGGATACGCTGCATCGCTGGATTCTGCTTGAGCGCCTGGGCAAAACGCTCAAGTCGTTTCGCAGAGCCGATCCGCAAAGATGCTCGATTGGGATCAAAGAAGACTTGCAACGTCTCTTGCGCCGGAGCAACGACGCTCCCCTCGCGGTCAAGTGCGTTCTGAAGCGTGACGAGATTTCGTTCGTTCGCACGCACCTGAACTTTCAAAGCATCCAGTTCACGATGCTGCGCAAGCTCATGTCCCTCTTCGACGTCCAGGGCGATGCCGGCCATTAACCCGCTCCCTGCGCCAAACGCGGCGCCCATCGCTGCCCCAGGTCCGCGATCGTTCAGCTGATTGCCGACCACTGCGCCCGCACCGGCACCCCAGCCCGCACCGAGGACTGCGCCCGCAATGCTCTTATCAGGCCCAGCAACTGGCGCGCAGGCGACAAGACAGCTGGCGCCAAGGGAAGTAGCGACACAGAGCGAGAGGAAACGAACAGATCGAAACATGGAATAGGCCTCCGAGGATTGCCGGAACTATATCAAGCGGGTCACAGGCTACCAACCTCGTTTTTTGCTCTGTTCGGGACCTCAGTCTGGAGCCAGGTGCCCGACAGCTCTGTGGATGATGAGCTCCCCTTCTCTGGAAGCGTGCACAGGAAAAACCGTGCCCATACACGCTGGATGCGACGCTACGGGACCACAAGGTCGCGGAATCTGTACGAGGCGTCCGCCAGAGGGCTCTTCCCTCTGGCGGCAGGCGCAGCCTCAATACATTACATCCTGCGGTTCTTCGACGAGGAGGTCGACTCTGCCAGCGCAGAGCGTCGACGAAGGAAGAAGAAGACCATCGCAAAGATCGAGATGAGCCAGTTCTGTCTCCCTCCGAGCTGGGCCGCGGTGGTTGGACCGCTGAGGAGCGGTATCGATCTGACAAGAACTCCTTCCGTGAAAATGGGGAGCGTCGCCTCCGTCTGACCAAGCGGATTCACCACTCCCGTCAATCCGGTGTTGGTCACACGCAGGAGGTAACGCTTTGTCTCGACTGCCCTCCCCATGGCGAGCAAGTGGTGTTGATAGGGAGCTTTGCTGACGCCATACCACGCATCGTTTGTGAGATTGACGAGAAACGCCGCCCCCGCCAACGCCCCGGCATCGGCGACGGACGAGACGATGTCTTCGTAGCAGATGAGAGGTTGCACCGGGATGCGCAGCAAGTTCTTCCCTTCCTGAGCGAGCATCTCGACAGGTCCGCTCAAATCGCCAAATGCGAAGTTTCCGGTATGAGGACTCAACGCGCGAAGGAATGGGAACACGCTCGCAAATGGCAGATACTCCCCGAACGGCATGAGCACCCGCTTGTGAAACTTTCCAGTGACTTGCCCCATCGGGTCGATCGCGAACGCAGAATTGAATCGAGAGATGTTTTCGTCAGTGGGAGCGACGGACGCGGGCGGCATTCGATAGCTGAGCGCTCCGAACATAAGCGGCACTACTCGCGCGGGCCAAGGGTCGTACTTCTGATCTGCGACGGTATGCGCATTCTCAGGAATCCAGGCATTCATAACCGTTTCGGGCCAAAACAGGAGCGACGCGCCTTCCCGCACCGCGGTATCGGAGAGCCGCCGATAGGCGGCAAGATTCGCCTCGAGATAGGAGATGTCTCCCTTCTGATGTGCCTCGAGATTGCCCTGGATCAACCCCACCGTCACTTTCGGCGCCCGCGCCAACTCGTCGCGCAACGATCCACCAAGCGAGGTTCCGACGAGCAAGAGAACAAAACTTGCGCTCGATATAAGGAGTGGAAGTCGCAGCTCGAGCTCTCCACGTCGCATCGACGACATCACGCGGAGGACGATCTCAACCCATATCAGCAGGAATACGTCGAGCGTCGCCATTCCAAATAGCTGCGCGAGCATCGCAAACGGCTGAACGACAATCAGCGTGTGGGAAAAATTCCACGGGAAGATGGCCGGGAACAGCTGCCACGCGGCGAGCCACGAAAACGGGAGGGCCAAGGAGAAATCCTCCAGCACAGTTGCTCGGAGGCGTCGATACAGCACCCCGAAGAGAACGAACTGCAGCGCATTAGCCACACAAAACAGCGCGTACAGAAGACTCGCCATACCCGACGAAAAACCGCCGAACGTTTTGATTGTGTATGGGATCCAATAGAATCCGAACGCCGACAGGAAAAAGCCGAAGACGAACACACCGCGAAGCGATGTCCGCGCTCGACACATCGCCACCAACGGCGCGGCACCCGCCAACCCACACACGGCAGACGTCGCCGTCTCCGGGAAGAGGAATCCGCATCCCACGAGGATGCCCGCAGCCGCGTAGCCGACAAGGGTGATTATGTCTCTCATTCGAGGGCCCTTATCATGCGTTCCGCGACATGTTGCCAAGTAAAGTGCTGCCGGACTCGCGCTTGGCCGATCCCACCCAGTTGGGAACGTAGATTCTCATCGCCGAGCAGGCGATCGACCGCCGCGGCAAAGTGCTGAAGGTAGTGCTCGCTACCAACCTCCCCATCGATGAGAATGCCGGCCTCACCGACGGTTTCCGGTAACGCAGAATTTCGAGACGCAACAACGGGACATCCTGCGGCCTGAGCCTCGATGGCCGTAATACAAAACGTCTCCTCCACCGCATTTGGATACACGAAGATCGAGCTCTTTAAGTATTCCGACGCAAGCTGCTTCTGGAGAACATTTCAGTACAGATACACTCCGGCGAGCTTCGAGAGCGCGGCCGAGATCTCCCGTTCGAAATCTTTATGGGGACCTTCAAACGGACGATCCGTATCGTAGAGCTTCATCCCCGAGAACACGTGGAGTTCAAGATCCGCATACTTGCGCTTCAGTGCCGAAAAGATGCGCGGCATAAACTGCAATCCGCGATAGGGCGCTGAAGTAAAGATCAGGCGCCGAGGAGACCTCCGTTCACCGCCGAGAAAATGTGCAAGATGCACCCCGTTTCCCACAACTTTCGCACGCGTCGGGTCAAATCCGCTTTGAGCGCAAAGTGTCTCTCGGTGCCAGCTGCTCGCGCAGAACAACGCGTGGATCCGTTGCTCTACGCGCCTATCCCCAACTCCGAAAGTGCTGTACTGCTCAGCGCCGTCTCCCGTCCAGTAGCACCACTTCTGTGCGCGCACGCCGGAATAGAGAGAGCGCCAGTCTTTGACGGCAATCGCAACGTCAAACGCTTGGCTGCTCGAAATAGCGCTGAGGGGAAGATAGCGTGGAATCGAGCCAACGGGCTCCGGGAGAGAGGTAAACACGACGACATCGTGACCGAGTCGAACGAACTCCTCCGCAATGCGGATGAGACCTGTTTCCGTACCGCCGAGTGGCCGTTCATCAAGCGAACGAGCGTGAACCGGGATACACTTGTCCGCAACAAACGCGATACGCAAAAGCTTCACCCTTCTGCTACGACGAGACGAATACGAGCACGATCGAATCTTTCATGAGTTTTCACCAATTCGACCACGGAGAGGGAGAGATTGGCCGAGTCGGACCTACCCCCCCCCCCCAGCCGCCTCGATGGCAAATCCGGAGCGCACATGTAATTTTGCAGAGTACGAGAACGCGGCGGCAACGATACCTCCGTATCGTCGTGTATCGTCGGTTTCGCCGCGACGCCTCAGCGACCCCGCCACCTCCTCCGGCAACTCTCCTCGCTCCTGCATCTGCTCTCAGACTCTCGCAACGAGAGAATAGTGCATAACACGCCCGAGGGGGTTGTGAACAAGTCGACTTTCAGACGAATCGTTTCGGATTGCGCGACCTCGCCGTAACAGACACTCGCACCCAGCAGTTCTCGCCCACGGCGTTTCACACCCCTGCTCTAGAATCCATTTCTTAAATGGGTTCTCAGGCGCCAGGATGGCGCCTACGGTGGTGAGAGCGAAGCTCGAACCGGCCGGTTCGACGCGAGACTGGGGCGATTCGGGGCCCCAGTCGAGCTTGGAGAACTTCATAAATCCCCACGGATGGGGATTTATGAAATCAGTTCTAGGGAAGCTCTGATGAAGTTGAGGTCGAGTGCCAGACGAGGCGCGGGAATGCCGAGGAGCGGACTGTATTCTTATACTTGAGCGCCGCAGGCATCTCCCGCAACGAAGTATGGCGCCGAGATCGACTTCATCAGAGCTTCCCTAGCGAGGGTCGGAATAGGACAAGGAAAGACCGAGGGCTTTCCCACGAAGTTTTTGTTTCCGGAACGGGTCCATTCGGGCAGAAACGAACAGAGCACGACGCTCTGTTGCTGGGTCGACCCACCTCCAGAGCATGCTTTTGAACCGAGATGCCACAGAACCGAGATGCCATAGCACCGGGAGACGACAACCGGTGAGTAGTGACGGACCGAGCCCCAAGCACGCCATGAAGCGCATCCTCTACATCCTCCACTGCTACAACAACCGAGGCGGGACAGAAGAGCACACCAAGACCCTCGCTGCGGGTCTCGACGGCTCGTACGAAACCGCGATTCTCTATCCGGAGAACGGAGAGCTACACCTTCGACGCACACGCACTGGCGCGACAGAGTCATTCCCCGCAGAGACGGTTCCGTTTCCGGTGACACCATACCGAGTCGCCTCGGTCGACTCAGCACTTCAACAAGCCCTTCGAAAGTTCCGCCCCGACATCATCCACATACAGCATTTCATTTATTGGCCGCTCTCGCTGATTGCAGATATCGGCGCGCTCGGCGTGCCCGTGGTGCTCAGCTTCCACGACTACTACTTACTCTCGCCGAACTTCACGCTGCTCTTCGCAGAACGTCCGGAAGACTCATGGGAAGAACAGCACGTCATTCGGTTGTATGGCGCGAATATTTCGGAGTATATCCTTGAGCGTCGCGACGTGCTCCAACGAGACATCGTTCGGATAAAGAACCGAATCGTCCCCTCACTCTATCTTCAGAAGTTTCTCTCCATCATTTGCGGGCTCTCGTCGCAGGTGATCCCGCACGGTATAGTTCCATTCCCCGCTCCAGCACCGCGACCACGGGACGGCTTCATACGATTCGGCTGCGTCAGTAGCCTTCTTCCGCAGAAAGGATGGCGGGTGCTCCTCGATGCATTTGCACTCGTTCACGAGCGACATCGCCATACCGAGCTACACTTCTTTGGTGGCGGAGAACAGCCGCCGGCAGTAGCGCCGCCGGGCGTCACGTTTCATGGGAAGTATGACGTCACGGATCTCTCTGGGATCTGCGGACAGTTCGACGTCGGTGTCATCCCCTCGATCTTTCGAGAGAACTATTCCCTCGAGCTTTCCGAGCTGTGGCACGCCCGTAAGCCGGTCGTTGCGTCCCGAATCGGGGCACTCGCCGAGCGCATCCAAGATGGCATCAACGGTCGGCTCGCCGACCCGGCTTCGCCAGAATCAATGGCAGAGGCTCTTGAGTCGTTTGTAACGACAGATGATTGGCGAGCATGGCAACTCCCGCAAGTTCGGCTCGTCGACGAGATGCTGGACGCGTATCGGACATACTATTCGGCCTTGTGAAACGGGCCGGGCACGTATCCATGGACACAACAACAAAGACGGCATGAGCTCAGCAAAGAAATCGAAATCGGCACCAGCCATTCGAACGATTGTGCAACTCGTTTTGAAGAATGACACCGGCGATAGCTTCTATCGAATGCGCTGGCCCGCACAGGAACTCGCCAGACAAGACGGGACGCTGCGCGTGATCAACCTCAGCGCGGAAGCGAAAGAACGCAAGGACTGGGCTCTCTCCGCGGACCTTCTCGTCTTGTTCCAGTCCCAGGATCTTGACCTTCTGCCGATCATTGAAGAACGACGGAAGCTCGGACGAAGAACGCTCGTCGAGTATAATGACAACTTCTACGAGCCGGCGCCGTGGTCGCCCGTCGCCGAGGCGTGGAGCTCTCCCCTGTTGTGGCAAACCTACGAAACGATCCTCAACGCGAGCGACGGGTTGATCGTCACGGGCCCGGGACTCGCGGAGCTGTTCGCGTCGCGGACCGCAATCCCGATTCACGTGCTTCCGAACTACTATCCCCGAGATCTCCCCCCGTTTGCGCAGCATCCTGCCAAACCGGGGACTGAGATCAATGTCGGCTGGGCGGGGTCCCTCGGGCATATGGCGGACATCCTTTCATTCGCGCCGAATATCGGTCGGCTCATCGCAGATTTTCCGCAGTCCAATCTCCACCTCATGGGGAATGAGACGCTTCCGTCGTTGGTTCACGTTCCCAAAGATCGGCTCCGATTCAAGCCGTGGGGTTCAATGGACCAGTACTTTGAGTTCTGGCTACCGATCCACATCGGTATCGTCCCGTTGCTCGACACGCCCTACAATCGAGGACGCAGCGACATCAAAGCCGTGGAGATCGCCGCATCCGGAGCGTTACCGATCCTCCCTGATACTCTTATCTACCGCGATTTCATCGCCGCGACCGGTGTTCCAACCTATCGATCACTTGACGAAGCCGAAGAGATCCTCCGGAGCTTCATGGCCAACCCGGAGAAGGTGCGAACCGCGGCAGAGCGCGCGTACACTTACGTTCGAGATCGACGTCTCCAGTCGGCCGACTCGGAGCGCCTACGACTCTACAGTTCGATGTTTCCCAGCACAGAGCCCGCAAGCGCATCGTGGCCTGTTGGGGTCGGTGCCCACGAACTCGATGGGACACCTGAACTCGAAACAGAGACCACACGCGTATTAAAGTCCGTTCAGAAGCAGTGGAACGAGAAGCAACGTCAAGAGGCTCTTGCAGAGATTCGCAGCGCTTCGGAACGGAGCCCCTCGAATATCGAGTGGAGCATCGCCGCCCTGAGGCTCACGGCGGCGGCTCGAGATGCCGCGTTTCCGACGCTCTTGCAGTCTCACGTCACGCGATTCCCAAGAGATCTTCGCGCCTTCTTGCTTGCCATATCTGTTGCGGAGGTCCAGTCGCGGCTCGAACTGTGGAAGAGAGTCCTGCAGCGCCTTGCGTCAGACGCAAGATCGCGCGACTTTTTCCGCGCCGAGGTCGTTCGCCTTGCGCTCTTGGACCTGGTGAGAGTTCCCGGATTTGACCAGGTGCTCCCCGCCCTCGGCCAACTCTACCCAACAAGCCCAGAGATTCACCTGGCACTCGGCGAGTTGCTTGAGCGCCAGGGGCGCTTTGAGCAGTCGCTCGCGCACTTCGATTGGCTTCTCCGCGCCATGATGCTGCACGAACAGGGCAAAACGTTCTTTTCGTCCGTCGACCAAGGATATATCAAGGCGTGGGGAGCGACCTTGCGAGCCCGATTGCGGTCCAACGAGCCCCTCGATTCCTCCAAGGGAGCAGTGCAAGCCGCGACGAAACAATCGCCCTGATTTTACTTCCCTCGTAGAACCGCACCGAGATACCCTCCTTTCGGTCGCGAGGATCACACCATCGTTCACGTGGATTGCTCCGACTGACCCGAGGAACGTGCTCTCATTCGACGCGTTCCATGACACTCCAGTGAAGAGAACGTTGCTCAAAGGAAAGTTTTGGAACTTGTCCTCGTTTCGCTCGTGCTGCTTTTCCTCGGCGGTGCTGTGTCCGTCTTTTATAAGGACGAACCACGTGCGAGCTCTGCGATAGGGGCGGGGTCGTGTGTGGCAGGTTGTTTACTCGCCCTCATTGCCGCGCTTCGAGTACTCTTTGCCGGCCGGCCGTCCACGCCGATCCGATTTCCGTCGAACGTCCCTCTCATGGACTTCGTTCTTCACCTCGACGCTCTTTCTGCCGTATTTCTTCTGCCGATACTTGGAGTCTCCGCGATCGCCGCGGTGTATGGCAGTCAGTATGTCCTGCACTACCCTCCGCGCGCGGTTGCCTCGATCTGGTTCTTCTTCAATCTACTCGTCGGCAATTTGATCCTCGTGATCTGTGCACACAATGCGATCATGTTCCTGATCGCTTGGGAAGTTGCATCCATCGCCCCATTCTTCTTACTCGCGGCACAACACGATCAGCCACATGTGCGTCGGGCTGCAATTCGTTACGTCATTGCCATGCACATCGGTAGCGCTGCGCTGATTGCCGCGTTCCTCCTCCTCGCAGGAGCCACGAATTCCTTCGATTTCGACGCTCTTGGACAATCCCCACACCACCATTCCTCGGCCATCTTCGGCCTGCTGCTTATCGGATTCGGTATGAAAGCCGGGCTCGTGCCGCTCCACGTCTGGCTCCCCGAAGCCCATCCGGCGGCGCCGAGTCATGCCTCTGCCGTCATGTCCGGAGCGGTGATCAATATCGGGGTGTACGGCATCGTCCGCTTCCTGTCCTTGCTCGGCGGAGGTCCGCTGTGGTGGTCAGTCGCGCTCATCGGTATCGGACTGTGTACCGCGGTGTTTGGAGTGCTCTTCGCGCTCGGTCAGCCGGAGCTCAAGCGCCTGCTTGCCTACAGTAGCATTGAGAACATGGGGATTATTACTGCATCGTTCGGACT
>JADYYL010000415.1 GCA_020853655.1 Deltaproteobacteria bacterium | reverse complement strand
GCCGCGACTATGAGTCGCGAAACATATCGAGCTGCGCGTTAGGCCTACGGAATGTCGACGCCGGATCGGCCTCTCCTGACTCAAATCGCGGGTCCTCGTCGCCGGATACCCGTAGCCCTTCGCGCTCCACGGCAGACCGGAAGAGCCACCGAATAACCTCCCACTCCTGCCCATGACCGACCATTCGATTTCCGAACTCCGCGTTATTGAACTTCCCGCCCCGCATGCGTTGCAGCTGGGAGAGGATCTTCTTGTGGCGGAGAGGAAAGGCCTCCGTGATTCGCTCGATGAAGATCTCTCGAACCTCTTGGGGGAGGCGAAGGAGAGTCATGAACGCGGATTGCGCTCCATGCTCCCTCGCTTTGGCGAGGATATCAGGGATTTGCGTGTCGTTCAGACCCGGTATGACAGGAGCAACTCCCACTCCTACAGGCACTCCGGCATCTGAGAGCAGCTTCATCACCCTGAATCGGGCCGAAGGTCGGGGGGCGTGTGGCTCGACAAGCTTCGAAGCCTCATCGTCAGTAAAGGCGAGGCTGACGTAGACTTGCACGGCGGCAACGCGATTGAGTTCGACGAGTAAATCAACGTCGCGCTGGATCAAGCATCCCTTCGTGATGATCCCCACCGGATTGCGATACTTGAGACAGAGCTCCAAACATTGGCGTGTGATCGCGTACTGCGCCTCGATCGGCTGGTAGCAGTCCGTCACGCCGGAGAACACAATCGTTTCTCCCTTCCATGCTCGTTTGTCGAAGTGTGCCTTGAGCAGCGCTGGTGCATTCACTTTCACCACGATCTTCCGATCGAAATCAGTGCCCGCACCGAAGTCAATGTATTGATGCGTGGGCCGTGCGTAGCAGTACGCACAGGCGTGAAAGCATCCTCGATAGGGGTTCACGCTATAGCGGAATCCGATGTCGGGGCTCTTGTTCTCCTGAATGATGGAGGCCGCCGTCTCCTCGAAGATCTCCACCGACGCCGGGGGCGGCTCCTCCAGCCACTCGAGCTGTTGCTTCGTGAAGCGGTGCGTCGGATTGGAGATTGGACGAATTCCCATATCCACTCGAGTTACGCCGCTTGATGGAGCGGCTCCGACTGCGTCAGAGGTTCTTAGAGCAGGCCCGTACCGAGAAGGAGCCAGCGCTGTTCTGGAATGCCCTCGCCGCCGCGCCTCGCCCAGGTCCGAGACTTGAAGATGAAATGGATTTTGCCGTCCTCTGCGACGGCCCCGGGAGGAGGGTTTTGATCCCAACTACCCACCTCGGCCGAGCGCTGCACGATTCGATCGAACGTCACGCTACCGGAACTGGAAAGGAGCTTCACTTCGACGAGCTTTCCTTGCGCTGTGAGGACCGCTTCGACCGTGGTCAAATCCGCAAGCCTGCGCACCTCGCCGTAGGATAACCCCGCCCAGTTATTCTGCCGCAGCGTTCCGAAAACCTGGAGGGCGACTCGTCGCACGAAGACTGCGAACTTATCGGCCTTCGCGTTCAGCAGGGTCACCTCGCCATCCTGCACATTCGGCAAGACATCCGGCACGCCTGGAGTGACGCTGAACTGTCTTCCGGAGAATGGGCGATACTGCTGAAGCTTCGCGCCGCGGGCCGGATCGACAGGTCTGGTCAGCGGAGGACGCGCCGATTCCGCGCTGCGCATCGCCTGTCCGGTGGAACTCGAATCACGTAGTGTTCGAGCGATCGCGGAATCGCTCAGTCGAAGTTGGGGCGCGCTTGACGTTCGCGTGAGCTGACGTTCGACCGCGGGCTCCTCTCTCGAATCGCGCTTGGGTTTGGGGTCCTCTCTTTGCTTCGGTGTTCGAGCCGGTGGTGACTTCTCGCGAGGTTGTCGGACGGCTTTGCTCTTGGCCTGTGACTCCGGCTGCGGCGGCGGTTCCCCAAAGCCACGTCGAATCGTCTCGACCTCTGTGCGAGAATCGCGCTCACTCAGTCGGGGGGCCTCGGGATTCGGTTCGGAGGCCTTATCGGAGGGAGCGACGATCTGTTTCGGCTGTTCGGTCGTCGGAGGGGGGACGAGCTCGATGAAGGATTCTGCGCTCGGTGGGAGCGCTCTACGTCGAGCTGGCGGAGTAATGGTCACCGCGAATGCGAGATGGAGAACGAGCGACAGGAGGAGAAACTGAACTGTCGGGTCTCTTCGAAGGGTGTGATACACGGAACGCCGATTTCCCAGTAATTCGAGGCAATTTCGCCGAGCGGTGAAGAGGCTCTCATCGAGGCTCCCAGTTCGACGATAGAGAGTGTGGAAGTTATCACATTTCCCCTGACGCTGTATGTGTTAGGTTTGCATCCACATTTGAAAGGGACGCCGTCCCATTCACTTGCACACCGCTCGGCGCATCCGTCGAAAACGATTTTGAGGAGTTATGTTCGGACTCGGTCTTTGGGAATTGGTGGTGATCCTGGTTGTCGTGATCATCGTTTTCGGTGCGGGCCGCCTGCCGGAGCTCGGAACTGCGCTCGGAGAGGGGATTAAGAACTTCAAGAAGGGCTACCGAGAGTCGAAGACTCTGGACGTCACCCCACCTGAGACAAACGCTCCGGATACCAGCACCGGCAAAACGAAAGAGTAGCGCGTTCGTCGTTCTCTCGAATCTCGATACTTTATCGCCCCACCTAACATCCGCTCGAAAAGCGGGCTATCGCGGCGCTGTCTTGCCATCGGCAGCGGCAAGAATTTCGTCCCGCGCAAATGCTCGCACTCGGGCCTCATGCAGGAGCAGAAGACCGACTGGTTCGAATCCAATTGTCGGGCGTTGGTGGAGCGCTCCGTCCCAGAGCATGTGCGTGCCAGTTTTGGCCCTCTTTTCCACCGAATCGTCCGTTGACAGGTTAGACCCGAGCAGGACCACTTTGTGAGATCGCGCTGAACAAAATCTCCGAAGCAAAGGCTGACATCTATGAGTTGCTCGAGCGCCTCATTTCAGGCGGCGTGGTGGCTATTGAGATGGGGAGAGCGATCATCCCGTTT
>JADYYL010000414.1 GCA_020853655.1 Deltaproteobacteria bacterium | reverse complement strand
TTCGCGTCCGGCGCTACCGTTCTCACTTCTACACGGGCAGATCGCTCGTTGCCGAGTGGAATTCGAACCATTGAGGTACGATCGACCGCGGAGGACTTGATCTGATTCGGCGCTTCGAAATGCGGATCCAAACGGCGGTACGCGTTCACGCTCGAATTCATGATCAAGCAGATATCATTCGCGTTGTTCAGAATGCGATCGACGAACTCCCACGCTTTCGTAGAAAGATTGTCCTGACCTTTTCCGTCGTAGAACAGATTCTTTCCTTCTTTCGAAAGAGAGATGTTCATGTGCATACCGCTGCCGTTAATGCCCGAGATCGGCTTCGGCATAAATGAAGCGGTCATACCCATCGAAGTCGCGATTTGACGAGCGAGCAACTTGTAGAGCTGAATCTGGTCAGCGGCCACCAGAGCATCACAGAACGTGTAATTGAGTTCGAACTGCGAGGGAGCGACCTCCGGGTGGTCCTTCTCGTTCTCGAACCCCATCGCGCGCTGCGCTTCGGCAAACCGGTCGATAAACAACCGAAGAGGGTCTTTGGGTAGAGAGTGATAGTATCCGCCCGTTGAGACGAACTCGAAGCCCGTTCGCCGGTCGAAGTTGCGCTCTGCGTTGATTCCATTGAACAGGAAGCCCTCGATCTCTACCGCGATGTTGCCGACGGTCTTTTCTTTCTTCCAGAGATCGTTCGCCCACAGCTTCAAGCGCCCACGCATATCGGATTCGTAATTCGAACCATCTTTGTCGCGGATGATTGCAAAAAGGAACGCCTTCCCAGCGCCGAAGACATCGCTCGGCAACCAACGGAATGAACCCCAATCCACTTCGAGGCGCAGATCCGACTCGCGCACCACGGAGAATCCGCGGATCGACGAGCCGTCGAACGTGAGATTCTCGTGCTGCTTCAGCAGAAATTTCTTGTCGTAGTCCAGCATGTGAAATCGGCCCTCGAGATCCGTGAACCCGAGAGTGATCGCTTTCAACTGAGGCTGGTCAGCTAAGTATTTAAGGTAGTATTCGCGGAGCTTGCCTTCGTCGACGTGGGAGAGCTGTTTCTCCTTCGCTTCCAGGTTGAGCTCTTCGAGTTCATCGTAACTGAGTTCGAGGAAATTCTTGATCTGCGGAGTAGTCATAGAATATCGGTCCTCCAAAAGGTACAGGTAGGGCCCGTTAAACCCCAAAAAAGCATAAACTTCAACGAACGAAGCGTTAACAACCTCTAAATTAGATTAAAATGTCCTCAGCTAAGCGTTTCGCCGTATTCAAAGGCAAAAACTGCGTCGCTTCCTGACTTCCGGCTCTCAGGTTGCGTGAAACTGATTTTGAATCTAATAACGCTTCCTCTCGCGACCGAGACGGGGAGGGGTGCCCGAGAGGCTAAAGGGGACGGGCTGTAAACTCGTTGGCTCACGCCTACATAGGTTCGAATCCTATCCCCTCCAAACTTATCTTCGGTTCGCGAGACACAGGCGGGAGTAGTTCAGTGGTAGAACATCAGCCTTCCAAGCTGAGGGTCGCGGGTTCGAGCCCCGTCTCCCGCTTTCTTTTTCTTCTTTCCCCTTGTCGAACCACTTCGACGAGTGCCTCTTAGAGCTGCTTCTTTCAGGGCTGCTGCGCTAGGGGAGCGCGCTCTTCTGAGGCAGCACAGTCGGGTTACGTCAGCGATGACGCGCCCAGGATGTTGAGTTGTTGATGTCGAGTGAAGCGTGTCGAATGCGGCACGTTTTTTACGAAGCATGTCCTTCGGCATCCGATCTCTACACGGCGTCGAACTCACTACTCCGGAATCGGACAGGCACCTCCGCACCGCATCATCGGCTTCGGACCGTCGAGATCAATTCTATGAGCGGCGCTTCGCGTCTCTCCACGAACAGGTCGTCAGGTGTCGCCGCTGTGTTTCCCTTGCGGCCGTCGCGCTAACACGATTGGGCAGATCGCGTGACGACCCCCGACACTTCCAGATTCGAATCTGCGCGTGGGTTCCTCTCGGAGTCCACACGAGCAGAAACGACGTCTCTCGCATGTGCGCGTCATCAATTCCGAGACAACAGAACGGCCGAGCGGGAAATGCGTGTAGTCCTCTTAGACATCGGGGCTCCAGTGACTTGCGTGTGTGAACCGAGGGTTGTACTGGATTCAATGAACGCCATCATGGCGAGACGAGTCACTCCCGCCGCCTGCAGTAGCCGTTGGTCACATATGAATCTACCAGACGGCAAGCCAGCATCCTCTCCGTTGACGCCTTCACAATCAGACGAGCGAAGCTCCGCCCAGAACTTGTTGACTCCAGATCTTTTGCTGCTGGAAGCAGCCCTTACTTACTCGGCGACCGCTCAACTGCTCTGCGATCCAAGCGGTCACATCGCGTTTGCGAACGAAGAGTTCAAACGTCTCCTCCGTAGGAACGAGGCCGAGCTTCATGGACAGAGTCTCGACACGGTGATCCAAGGAAAATACGGCGAGCTATTGAAGCGCGCGAGTCAGGCGAAGCCGCTCGACCCGACACTCGCCAATGTCCTCGATATCGTTGCTGCGAGTGGAAAGCGCGGCGACGGAACGTCCGTTCCGTTGCTCATCCGCCCTGCGTCTTTCAGGAACGACCGAGGCCTTCATCTCGTGCTGTCATGTATTGACGCAACGGACCAGGAGCGACTCCGCACGGAGTCCGCCCGACGACTGTCAGAACTGGAGCGATCGAACCGGCGCCTTGAAGATTTCGCTGGGCTCGTCGCACACGATCTCAAGGCCCCGCTCCGTGCGATGAGTATCTCTGCAGGGTGGATCGCTGAGGATACGGATTCGACCTTGAGCCGTCAATCGACTGAGAATCTTGAGCGTCTCCAGACAAGGGTGCTCCGCCTCGGTCGGCTGATCGACGATTTGCTCGACTATTGTCGGATGGATTCGGAGTCGAACATTCCGGAAACGTTCGGCATACGAGAAATTGTCGATGATGTGATTCACCTCCTCGACGTGCCTCCGAGTATGAAAGTCGAGGTCAGAACCGACGTCGAGTACCTTCGAACGTGGCGTAAACCGCTCGAGCGCGTGTTACAAAATCTGGTCGACAATGCCGTAAAGCACCACCCACATGCCGTGGGTCGCGTGACCGTGTCCGTCCGTAACCTTGGTTCGTTCGTAGAAGTCGTTGTCCGCGACGACGGCGATGGAATACCTCCAGAGTATCATCGGCAAATTTTTGAGATGTTCACGACGCTCAAATCGAAGAATGCCGTGCAGGGTAGCGGCATGGGACTCTGCTTCGCGAAAAAGATCGTCGAAGCGCACGGAGGTCAGTTGCAACTCGAGTCCGCGGTCGGGCTCGGCGCGGCGTTCACCTTTGCCTGGCCCCGGCTCAAGCCAACTGAGAGTGAGAACGTTGCCGACGCAGTGTTACAGCCCGCGGAAGACCTCTCTGGTCCGATCACTATTTTGCTGATCGAGGACGATGATATTGAGGTTGAGGCTGTCCTCCGGTCGTTTCGAAAGAGGCGAATAGCAAACCAAGTCGTCGTTGCCCGTGATGCGCTCGAGGCACTCGAGATCCTCCATGCAAACGACGGAAGGGTTCGCCCGCCGTTCGTCATCTTTCTCGACCTCAATCTTCCTCGCGTTAGCGGATTCGAGTTCTTGGCAAGACTCCGAAACGACCCTGACCTCTGCTCGACCACAGTGTACGTACTGACGACATCGAACGCTCGCTTCGACCGGCTTCGCGCTCAGGAACATTGCGTAGCCGGATACATGCTCAAGGATGAATTGGATCGTGAAATCGAAAAGCTGATTTCAACCTCTTCGGATCACTGGCTCGTCGAGGAAGGGGAGGGATGAGGAACGGTGAGTGCCGGGGTTGTCGCGCGCTCAAGTCGCGAGGTATGCATTCGCGGCCAGAGCAGATGGAACTCGCAGCCAAGACCGAGCTCTGAAACCACCCAGACCCGTCCCCCGACGTGATCTGCCGTTTTCTTAACGTAGGCGAGGCCGATACCACTCCCTTCCACCTCGTCTCGATTCTCGAGCTTCTGAAACATTTCAAATATTCGGCCCTGATCTTCGAGAGCGATCCCCGGGCCATCATCCTTGACGATGAGCTCGATGCATTCGCCGCGCTCGAGAACACGCACTGCGATGTTCCCCCCGCGCTCTGACCCGTGCCGGACCGCATTCTCCACCAAGTGGTAGACGCAGCGTTCGAGCAAATCCTCATATGTCCTGATAGATGCCGCATCAATACCAACCTCGATGTCCAGCGGCCTTGTCGGGCTGACCTTCTCGACGACACGATCGATGATATCGCGGATGTCGACCGCCTCCGGCTCGTAGGTCGTCGTCGTCACCGTCGAATACTGAAGGAGGTCCTGAACAAGTCGTTCGATCCTCGTGACTCTCTGCCGAAGCTTGACGAGATGGCGCTGTGACTCTGGGCTGAGTCGGTCGGTATTGTCTTCAGAAATCCACTGCGCGAGATTGCGAATCGCGAGAAGCGGTGATTTCAGATCGTGCGACGCCGCGTAGACAAAGTGGAACAACTCTTCGTTCGAGCGTTCAAGTGCGTTTGCATCCTGCTCGAGCTTCAGCTCGCTGCGACGCCGCGCCGCTATCTCTTCTACCAGCCCCTCGTTCGCACTTTGCAGCTCTCTCGTTCGTTCGTCGACTCGTTGCTCAAGTCGGTTGGTGAGAGCCAACAGTTCGTTGTGATTCTCAACCTGACGCGTGATGTCGTCCGCGATAGACAGAAGGTATTCCGGGTTCCCGCCCGCGTCGTGAAGGGCGATCTTCTTGGTGTGCACAAAACGCTTCCCGAGATGGGGTGTCGTGATCATCTCCTGAGGAATGTCCAGGAACTTGAGACCGTACAATATCTCACGATCTTTTTCGTTGGAGAGCACAGCCTCCTCCGGGGCGACAAAGTCGGCATCTCCCTTCCCAATGAGATCATTTCTCCGGAAGCCAAACAGTTCCTCCGCATTGCGATTCACGCGCACGAAGGTTAGGTCGGAGGCGCGTTTGACGAAGACCGAAGCGGGAATATGCTCGAGCACTCCGTCCAGGAACGTCATCGCCTCGTGGAGCTCTTTCCGAGTATTCTCGAGAGTCGTCACGTCGGTCCCAATTCCACCAACGGCGATAATCTTGCCCCGAGCATCGCGAATCGGAAATTTCGTTGTCTGAAAGACGCGAACGATGCCGTTCTGTGGGACGCGTTCCATCAGTTGAATCGTTGTCCCCGTGCTGGCGACGCTCTCGTCGTCAGCACGCAGCCGTTCGGCAAAGTCGCGGGGGAAAATGTCAAAATCAGTTTTCCCAATCACGGACTCGCCGGGAGAGCCAAACGCATTCTCGATCTCGGAGTTGGCGACGATGTAACGACCGTCACTGTCTTTCGCAAAGATGACACCATCGGTTCCGTTGATAATGCCCGCCAGCATGTAGCGTTGATAGGCGAGTGCACGCTCATCAGATCTCGGCTTGAGCACCAACCAAGTCGCGACGATCCACATGACAACGCTCATACCGAACGTGCTCAACTCGTCGGCGGTATGCGTATCGTCGACCGCGTGAGAGGCAAACTCGTGCACGAGCCACAGGATACTGAACGCCCCCGCGAGGATAAAAGCTCGCCTTCGATGCTCGACGTCGAAGCGGTATGACACTCCGAATAGGAAAACTCCGACGATCGCAACAACAGCAGACTCTATGAGCATGAGCCCTCGCGTCGAAGCACTCCTGCGAAACCGATCGGATCGCACCGAAAAGAGGAAGCGCGGATTTTCTGGACGTTCTCAGTATGCATCAGGGTCAGCTCTTTTTTGGGCGTAGCGAGAAACGTAGCGAAAAGACTTGGTGAACAGAGACCGAACATTTCCTAAGCAGCGTCAGAAAACCCCCAGAGAATAGTCGAGTACAGAACAACCCCTGCAAGAGAAGACGGCACTCGAAATCTCAAGAATGAGCGTTCCCGCGGAGCGGACGAAAGGACTAGACACGGTGTCAGCAGGATGGGAGCACCGACGTCTGCAGAACTCATTGTACTCGATTTTCCCCAGAGCCGCGAGAGACGGAGGGAGAAAGTCACGCGCGTGAAGGGGGGGGGGGGGGCGGATGCATTCTCAGGTAGCTGCCGCAACGACCTGAGCGAAGATCCGTTCTCTCGTGGATCGGGTTCCCCTCATGCCGCAGCATGAAAGCGGTAACCACGCTGTCGGACAGTCTCGATCAGAGTCGCGTGTGCGCCGAATTTTTTTCGGAGATTCACCACGAGCACGTCGACCGATCTCTCCGTCACGTGATAGTGGCGGCCACGAAGGAACTCGACGATCTCGGAACGGGAAAAAATGCGATTGGGATGAAGAAGCAAGAGCTCTGCTAGCCTTGCCTCGCTATGCGTCGCACTGTGCCGCTCCCCATCAACAAGAAGGGTCTGAGTCTCAACATCGAGACCAATCGGCCCCCACGTCAGTACCTTCGCCCGTTCTAGCTCCGGAAGCTTGCGGCGCAGGGCGGCGCGCAGCTTCGCAAGGAAGACGGTTCCGCTCGTTGATTTCGGAATGTGATCGTCTGCACCGACCTCAAGACTCTCGACAATATCAGCGTCAATACATCGTCCTGAGAATACTATAATGATCGTATCTTGGAGCGATGGGCTTTCGCGAAACGCGCGACAAACCTCGAAGCCGCTCATGTCGGGAAGCATCAAATCCAGAATCACCAGATCTGGTCGAAACTTCAGGGCACATTCGACACGACCAACTCCGCGATCCAGATGATGCACCTCGTAAGATTGGGAGCGAAGTTCGCGCGAGACCAGGTCGGCCATATCTACGTCATCTTCTATGATGAGAATACGCGGCGCGGTGCGCGGGGATATGCCTTCGCCGGTGGTCGGAATTGCTTGAGTTTTCATAGCATTCAATTCAAGCCTCCTTTCGTGACGGAGAAGTGTCGACTTGGTCGCGATGACTTATATTAAGCACTCGTCGCGGCTCTCGCCAGCGATTCCCCACGGTTTCTTTTGATACTAATCTGGATTCGCTGACACATGAGACATCGATCTTTTGTTCGCCTGCTTCGTTGAGCAGTCGACTCAATGATCGCTTGTCGCGGGCACCGAGCGCCTCGGCGTGCTCTGTAAGAAACCAAACGTATTCTCCACCGACCGCTCCCCACGCAGTCGAGTGTGTCGGAACCGAATGACGTGGAAAGTCGACTGCTCGTCCCATACTGTTCAAAAAGGTTACCGAGTGGGTCTCGACGACGGCGAAACGACTCGATTGTGCTCACACTCCCCTCGAGACAGTGTCCAGAAAGCCACAGTTTACTGAGTCGCGTTTGGCTGATAGGACACTCTCCCGGTCTGATAGGGGAGGCGGAATAATGGCGCGCAGTGTTCGGGCGCTTCACTATTTTCATGCGCTTCGCTTATCGGGAATGGACTATCGGGAATGTGGTGCGGAGATTTGCCCCTGTAGCTCAGTGGTAGAGCACTTCCTTGGTAAGGAAGAGGCCACGAGTTCAATCCTCGTCGGGGGCTCCAGTGTATCATCGAGTGCGTTCCGGATTTTGAGCACCCGGGATAGACTCGAACCATACGCCTGTAGCTCAGCTAGGTAGAGCGACGGACTCCAAATCCGTAGGTCGGGGGTTCGATCCCCTCCGGGCGTGCCACTTTCTTTTTTTCGAGTAGCTGAGCTCACATGCAGCAACTTGAATCTTGCGGCCTTGATGGTTTCCTTGCAGGGATCGGTCGCGTATTGCGCCAATAGACGTACTTCTAAGTGATTCGAGGGATTTCAGATGGCAGCTTCAGAAAAAGCCCTTAAAAATGAGCGGCCCACAGGCCTCATACAGTTTTTGAAAGACTCCTGGGCAGAGCTGCATAAGGTTCATCACCCCACGAAACAGGAAACGATTCAGGCGACGATCGTCGTGTTCGTCATGATATTCGTGTTTGCGATTATACTCGGTGGGATTGACCTCGCTTGGGGTTGGATCATGAAGCAGATCTTGACTTAGCACTGCTTCGAGAAAGGGGTGTTCCCGGCGGCTTTCTCAGTTTACGGGTCCGCAGGGCCGCTCACGAGAAACGACTCGCCCGTCCAACTCTCACTCTGCGCTCCACTACTCTGATTGTGCCTGGTTGTGCGCTACGCCGGCGGCTGGTGTCTCCCTATCCATCGATTTTTTCATCCGGTCGTGTGCCCCTCCTAGCCCACTTTGAACCAGTGGGCGTCTTTGGAATAGTAGGGCGGTGGGGACCTCGCAGAGCGGTGTTCTCGTGGCTCGCTACTACGGTCCATTCTGTGCTTGACCGTCTATTACGGTTTTTCACAACGGTGCTCATGGGCTTGGGGGAGGGAGTGCGCTCTTTTGGACGGAGTATCACTTTTTAGTGGGGATTCCCTTCGGCCAGAGGAGGGAAATCGTGCGAGAAACCCTCTCGACCGAGATTAGATCAGTTTTTCGCTGAATAGTGTCGGCCAACGCCTTGATTTTAAAGGTTGTGTATGTCTTAATCCGGCGCTCAAAAGCACCCCCCTTTCCTATGCCATTTCGAGTCGGTCGATCTCGTGAAGGAAAGAGCGGTCGATTCGACGTTACCACCCGCGATCATTGCGATACGCGGTGTTCGTTGAACCTCTGCTCGCGATAGCCGTGATTGAATTTTTACGGTGACTGAACTTCGCGGCGATAGAACTTCACCGTGGACGAATTTCACCGTGAGCAGATTGAACGGTGATTCAACTGCACGATGAGAATTTCGCTCGCAGGATGGTCGTTTCCCGGAGAGACCGCAGCTCGGGGATGAAGTTCAGCGAGCTGGGAATCGAGATCGTGCGGGTCACGAGTTGCTCACCTCGGGCACAAGTTCTTGCGATTGATGTCGCAGAAGGCAGTTGGCGAAGAGGTGAGTTCGAAGGCTATTGAGCAAGTTTAGAGGGGATCTGCTGGAGAAGATGAGATTTCGAATTGCTCGAACTTCTTCCTCGGTCCTCATCGGTAAGTTTCGCAAGTAAGAGAGTTACTCGCGTCGTCTCTTAAAGAGAGTTTCATTCATGAACGACGAGAACGAACAGGAATCAAGACCAGCAGGAAGCGTTGCTCCTGTGATCTCGCTTGGCGGCGAAGTTCGTTACGATCCGCCGAAAGAGGAGGTCATTGCTCCTTCGGAGAAGGTGACCCAATCGTCGGAAGCGTTGCTCGGCGGGGGCGTCGTCACTGAAGAGGTTGTGGCGCCAAAGAAGAAGGAGAGGGAGCCGGAGCCAACACTGAAAGAGCTCGATCCGACTCGCGCAGCTTACCCTTGGTACGTCGTGCATACGTATTCGGGATTCGAGCAAAGGGTAAAACTCACTCTCGAAGAGCGCGCAAAGCAGCACGGTCTTGAGTTTAAACTCGGCAACATCCTCGTCCCGCAAGAGACCGTGATGGAGCTGAAGAAAGGTCAAAAGAAGACCTCTTCGCGGAAGTATTTTCCGGGCTACATCCTCGTGCAGATGGATTTGGACGAGGGAACTTGGCACCTGGTCAAGGACACTCCAAAGGTGACGGGTTTCGTTGGCGATGCGAGAAATCCTTCGCCTGTGACACAAGCCGAGATGGATGTGCTGTTGAAGCAGCTCGAAGGCGGCGGGTTGAAGCCGAAACCGAAGGTCTCCTTCGAAGAAGGTGACGCGGTGAAGGTCGTCGACGGGCCATTTGCAGACTTCAATGGAACGGTAGACGAAGTGAAACCGGATAAGGGTAAGCTCCGCGTGCTGATCAGCATCTTTGGTCGGAACACGCCGGTCGAGCTTGATTTCATCCAGGTCGAAAAGATTTAAGTGCGCCCTGTTTGAAGGGCGGAGAGTAAAGGGAGACGTTCATGGCAGCACCAAAGAAAGACGAAAAGGGCGGCAAGCCCGCGGGGAAGGGCGGCAAGAAAGCCGTTCAAGCGCAAATCAAGCTTCAAATTCCAGGTGGCGCTGCGAATCCCGCGCCGCCCGTTGGGCCTGCGCTCGGGCAGCAGGGCGTCAACATCATGGAGTTTTGTAAGGCGTTCAACGCAAAAACTCAGTCGCAAGCCGGTACGGTTATGCGAGTTGTGGTGACGGTCTACTCTGATCGAAGCTTCACGTTCGAAGTGAAGACACCGCCATCATCCGTTCTGATCAAGAAGTTTGCGAAGATCGAAAAGGGCGCGAACAATCCTGGAAAGGAACGGGTCGCCACTCTTTCGATGAAAGATCTCGAAGAGATTGCAAAGTTGAAGATGGAAGATCTCAATGCGTACACTTCGGAACAAGCGGTGAAAATCATCGCCGGCTCCGCGCGTAGCATGGGAATCAAGACGCCGTTTTTTGGTTAATAGGTATGGCAAAGCGATATAAAAAAGCATCGGAATTAGTTTCCGCCGGTCAGCTCTATTCGTTGTCTGAGGCAGCCGAGAATCTCGAGAAGTTGCCAAAGGCAAAGTTCGACGAGACCGTAGAAGTCGCTGTGCGACTCGGCGTTGATCCAAAGAAAGCCGAAGAGAACGTGCGCGGCACGGTCGAACTCCCGCACGGAACCGGAAAGACGCTGCGCGTCGCCGTGTTCTGTAAGGGTGACAAGCAGAAGGAAGCCCAAGATGCTGGCGCTGAATTCGTTGGTGCTGACGACCTCGTCGCGAAGGTGCAAGGCGGGTGGCTCGATTTTGACGCTGCCGTTGCAACGCCCGACATGATGGTCGCCGTCGGAAAGATCGGGAAGCTTCTCGGCCCACGCGGCTTGATGCCAAATCCGAAGGTCGGAACGGTCACCTTCGATGTCGGAAAAGCGGTGAAGGCGATCAAGGCCGGCCGAGTCGAGTTTCGTGTCGAGAAAGCTGGAATCGTTCACGTCGGCGCTGGAAAGGTGTCCTTCGGAGCGAAGAAGATCGAGGAGAATCTCACAACGATCCTCGAGTCGATCGTGAAGGCGAAGCCGAAGTCCTCGAAGGGGATTTACGTGCAGTCGATCTACGTGTCGTCGACGATGTCGCCGAGCATGCAGATCAATCCGGCGCCATTTCGTCAAGTCTAACCATTTGTAGTTTGTCGGACCTAAGGAGGTCGCATGCCGAACATAGCGGCGAAAGAAAGTGAAGTGGCGGTGCTGAGCGAGGCGTTCAAGGGCGCAAGCGCAGCGTTCGTCATCGGGTACCAAGGTACCAAATGTGAAGCGCTCAAAGGGCTCCGCCGAAAGCTGGGCCCATCCGGTTCCCGTCTCGCGGTCGTCAAGAACTCGCTCGCG
>JADYYL010000413.1 GCA_020853655.1 Deltaproteobacteria bacterium | reverse complement strand
GCGAACGGTTCGCTCGAACACATCATTAGAGCGAATCGCAACTCCGGCGTTGAATCGCATGATCGCATCGTTCCGCTCCTGGTGGAGGCTGTGACGCGACATCTCGACTCGAGTCAGAGCGATCCGTTGCAATGCATGGAGTACAGAGACGGAATCTTGCGACGACTCCTCTGCGAGTCCGGTTCCGTTCGAGTAGAGGACTCGCTCAACGAACTCGCCGCCGCTTCGCACATGCTCCTCGGCAGCGGCAAGCACATCGAGCAGCCATTCCGAGTTTGAGGTGGCCTCTAGGCCGGAAAGTGACAACCCAACCCGCAACCCGCGAAGCTCCGCGAGTACCCTTCGCAGCTTTCGACCGTAATCTGACGCGGGCCGCAGGGTCGCTGAGAGCCTCGTCGAATGTTTGTAAACGAGCGCCTCAGAGCAGAAGCGACAGCGAGCAGTGCACGGTTCAACTGACGCGAACGGCGTGAAGGTCACCGGCATCGCAACGTCCCGGAGGGTCGCCCCGATGACATGTCTGACGGTCGACTGTGAGCAAACAATCCGATTCGGGATCTCGATGTTGTTGTATCGGGCGGCGATAGACATCTTACGATCCCAGGGAAGAAGGGTTACCGTGCACTCTGGTCGGAGGGCGTTGCTCGCTGCGCTTGTGAAAAGCTGGAAGCCTCCATCGGCCGCCGGATCATTCTGCGTCCGCGCGAATGTGCGCCCTCACTTGCTCAAGGGACTGTCGGCGCAAGAACTTTCCCTCGTTCCACACTGGCGCGAGAAGATCGACTTCACCTGAAGGGAGCTGCAAAGAATTCAAGCCTTCGCGCATTTCCAACTTCCCGTTATTGTTCACCACGGAGAGTAAACCTCGCGCTGACTTTTTCACCCCATCATCGGTGGCAGGGTCTTTGTAAAGATCACGGCCTTCGCCGTTGACCTTGGCCCATGTTGCTTTGATGGCGAAGCCATAAGTATCGCGGGTGACGTATTGGTAGGTGAAAGAGCCGATCCCGAGCACAACGTTTGTGGACGCAAAACCGTTGGCTTCGAGGCGCCGACAAATCTCCTCGGCGCGTTTCTCTGTGATCGAATCGCCGTAGATCGCGCCGATGTGCGGGTCCAGCTGTTTGAATCCGCGTTCGTTCACGGTTCCGCCGAAGATTCTCCACAGCGCCTGTATGAGTCCTTCATTTGCCGTCGAGCCGCGGGGCGCATTGGGATCGCCGCAGAGGATGTCCTCTGGAACTCCGCTGTCGGGCCGAATGACCAACTTTCCGTCTCGCCCCATGATCCGGTCTTTGAGAGCCGGGAGTGTGTTGTCGACCACGTTCCACAGGTCCCAGGTATCGGAAACGACGCTCACGATACCAGTCGGATACAGTTCCAACAGACGAGTGAAAGTTCCGAGTTCGCTGTCTCTCTCCCCCGCACACATCACCGCGTGCTCCGTTGCCGGAACACTTCCGCCGATGAGGCCCGTGCCATCATAATGCTCCTGCAGAAGCTGAATCGCGGGGACGGTGTCGGTTCCCGTAAAGGAGAGCAGGTGCGCCGCACCGGAAATGGCGGCGACTTCCGGGCTCGAGAGACCGCGGAAGCTGAAGTCGTGCCCCTGCCACTGCACGAACTCTCTACTTCCACCGGTTCGCGCGGCATACGCATCGAGGAGCTTTCGATATCGATGAGCAGTCGTTGCGGAAGTGCAGGCATGCCAGATCACCGAGGACAACATCGTCTCGACGTAGTTCGTCATCCAGTAGAAATCGTCGTGCGTATTCATCAATGTGAACATCGCGCATCTGAGGGGCACATGCGTACCTTCGGGGAGCGCCCAGAACTGGAGGGGGATTCTCCCGTAGTCGTGAAGGGCGGCGATGTGGTTCACACCAATAGTGTTTGGGCCGAAATAGCTGTCGAGGAGGCGCTGATACTTGTCGAGAACCTCCGCCTTTGGCCGCGCGAAGAATGTCTCCGCCGCTATCCGTCCCAGATACTCGCTCAGAAAGTATTGGAGCCCGAAGAAGACCACCTTGTCCTGCCCGTCAACACGGCTCGAGCGTGGGGTAAAGTTCGAGTAGATGCGCTGAGTGCCCGCCGGGAACTGCCGACGATGGTCCAACTTATAGCCGTCGCACATGGTGATAAAGTCAAGCACAGCAACCTCCGAGATGAGCAGTTTGTTCGAGTGTCTTGAGGATCGGTTCTAAGGAAAGAACGGTGAGACGAGCGTCGCTCGAAAGCGTGCACCAGCTGTCCGTAGTCGTAATTCGCTCGATTCGCGGTGAGATCGCGGAAAGTCCCTTCGAGAAGATTCCGTGAGTGACAAAGAGTTCAAGAACGCAGTCTGAGCCGAGCTCGCGTGCACGATCCGAGAATGCCTCCGCAAGACGGTTGAAAGTGCCGCCTCCATCGCAGATGTCGTCGACTATGAGATAACGGCCGGCTCGCTCAAGCACAGGGAGGTGGTAGTTCGAGAGCGCTCCTGTAAGTGGATCACGGCTCTTCGTACCAGGGATCACCGGAACGTTTGGATAGAATCGATCTCGGAAACTTGTAGCTCGCGCTCGGGCGCCCTCGTCGGGAGCGATGATCCCAACGACGTCGTCATGTGTCGTCAGAGGAAGGTCGCTCGGCATGAACGTCTGGGCGACATTGACGTGTTCGTAGATCCGCGCGGAATGAGGGTCGATCACGCTCACCGGCAGATTCCCTAGCAGTCGCCCTATCACTGAGAGCGACAATGCTGCGCGTCCATCGGTCTTATCTTGGCGAGCGGCTGGAAAATACGGAATGAAGATGTGCCGAAGGTTTCCCTGCCGCTGAGCCGCGTCGATCACGAGCGCGGCAAACCCAACGTCTGCCCAAGTCCGAAGCTTCAGGAAGAGAATGATTTCGTCGCTGAACACCGGAAGCTTTACATGTGGCTCACCGCCGGGAAAGAACATGGTCTCGATACCGGCGCTCGCATAGTCATCGCTATCAATAATCTTCATGTTTTCTATCCCCCATCGCGGTCGCTCGACTTAGTTGGGCTATCCAACTTACTTAGTTGCACACTACAACTATTGAGCGTAGTGTGTCAACATGTCCGAGAAACCCCCTGACTTTACAAAGCCTTATTCCACGGTCGATCTCGTCATCTTCACCGTGCGCGACGACGCCCTTTCAGTGCTCCTCGTTCAACGCGCGAACGCGCCCGATGAGCCTTACCCCCTCCGGTGGGCCCTTCCCGGCGGGTACATCGATGTCGATAGGGACTTCGATCTGCTCGACTGTGCCAAGCGGAAGCTCAAAGAGAAGACGTCACTCGTCAGTCCGTATCTGGAACAGTTGGGCAGCTTCGGAGACCGGGAGCGGGATCCGCGGGGGTGGTCAATCACTCAAGTGTATTTCGCGCTCGTGCCAAGCAGTGAGATTCGCTTGCAGGCCGGTGCGAACGCGATCGATGCGCGGTGGTTTGAGATAGGCTCCGGCGAAACCAAAGTGCGAGAGCGACTCGCCTTCGACCATGAGCGGATCTTAACCGCAGCGATCGAGCGCCTGAGGAGCAAAGTTGAGTACACGTCCCTTCCCGCCTATCTTCTGCCGGAAGAGTTTACCCTATCTGAGCTACAACACATTTTCGAGATCGTGCTCGCCCGTCGCCTTGATAAAAGCGGATTTCGAACGCGAGTGTTAGATGCTGGTCTGATCACTAAAGTGCCGCGGGTTCGTCGAGCAACAAATCGTCCGGCGCAACTCTATCGACTGAAGGATAGAAGTGCGCCGCTCGTGTTTCCGCGAACTCTCGGGGCGAAGAACTAGACCACTGCAGATTTATTGGCGCGTTTCGGACTGCAACGCGGATCCGACGAGACTTCTCCGAATAGTCCT
>JADYYL010000412.1 GCA_020853655.1 Deltaproteobacteria bacterium | reverse complement strand
GAGCGCGGTGCAATTCCCGGTTCGCTGCATATCCCTATCAACGAACTGCGGCGTCGGCTGGATGAACGTCCCACGGATCGAGAGCTGATCGTCTCATGCCAGTCTGGACAGCGGAGCTACTACGCGTGTCGAATCCTGATGCAGCGGGGCTTCCGGTGCCGAAATCTGAGCGGTGCATTTCGAACTTGGGGTCTGACTCAACGGGCCTGAGCCCCCTTGAGGAGACTTTTTTGCGACAAATTTCGTGCAGCTCGGGTCGCGGCCGTGACGGGTAACCCGTTGATTGTGTTGAGTATTTCGGCTGATAGCTCATTCGTCCGCAGGGTGTTCGCGGTCACGATTCACGATTTGTAACACTTACGTCACCTTTTCATCCGCTTGAGAATAACTATACTAGCGTATCGGTTCCGGCCTTCGGCCGTGGACTGACAGAAGAAGGGTGCAATGGCACTTTTACTAACGTAGGTAAGATGGTGATTGTTATGAATCGTGTAATTGGCAGGTTTGCTGCTTCTTATGCAGCAGTATGTCGTAAGGCTCATGCACTGAAGTGTGTGCATGGCAAAAACGCTAGTTTGTTTGCGATGCTTCTCGGCGGCGTGGCTCTTCTCAGCTTTGGGCTGGTTGATGCTTCGTATGCGCAGCTTGGAGCTCCAACGAACGACCGTATCGGTGAAACGGCAAACGTGATCCTCACGGAACTCATTGAGGGAACGTTCGGAGCCTTGATCATGATCGTTGCTGGACTCGTCGCTATCGTTGCTGCGGCAATGGGCGCGTATCGTGCAGCAATGGCGTGCTTGGTCGTTGCAGTTGGTGCATTCATTCTCCGCACCTTCGTTGAAATCTTCTTCGGCGATATCCTCCCGTAAGAGATTCTACGAATCCAAAGAGAGGGGGTCGGGCAACCGACCCCCTTTTTTTTTGTCCCCGAGAGAACTCCTCGTTCCTCCAAGCTCTGCCTGTTAACTCCTTTCGTTCGAGCTTATAGTGATTTCTGCTGCTGTAGAGCGAAATCCGCTTTACCCTTCGCTGCGGAGTTCGAATCGGAGTGAGTTCCCCTCATGCGCATCCTGACCTTTCTGTTTTCTGCGTCGCTGTGCGGGCTCTACCTCAGTTCGTCACTGCGCGATCCAGATCTCGGTTGGCACGTTGTCGTGGGTCGGTGGATCCTCGCCAACGCGACGGTGCCCACCGTTGACCATTGGACCATGTTCGCACACGGCCAACCGTGGGTCGCGTATTCATGGTTGCCGGAGGTCGTGTTCGCGGCAGTCGACAGAGGGTTCTCTGCTTCCGGCCTCTACTTCCTTCAGATGACGCTCGCGCTCGCGCTGAGCTTTGTTTCCTACTTCGTGTACTCCGCGCTCTCTCGAAACATGCTTGTTGGCGGACTGCTCGGCGCGCTCGTCACCATCTCCACCTTCAGTCACTTCGGCCTCCGTCCGCAGTCACTGGTGTGGATCTATCTGCTGCTCACTGTCGGACTTTGTGCTCGCATCGAAGACCGAGGACTGAAGCGATTCGAGTGTTGTGGGCTGCTCGTGCTGTTCTCGCTCTGGGCCAACACGCATACGAGTACCCTTTTTGGGCTCGTCACCGTGGGGCTGTGGCTCCTCTCTTCGCGCGGATCTCGCATTGCACTGACGGCTGGCGCGCTCAGTTTCTCAGGTACACTTGTGACTCCGTATTTCGGGCGAGAGTGGCTCGTGTTTCTCAACATTGCGGGTCACCCGAGCTCGTTCTCGTCGATCGCCGAGTTCCGGTCCCCGATGCTCGCTCAGTATCAGTCCGCCTTCCCAATCTTGCTGTTCGCGCTTTTGATTGTCATCGCGCTTCCGCAGTGGCGAAGAGTTGAGCCAAGCAAGGCGCTTCTAATCGTGGGCATGCTTGCCGGCGGTGCGTTGGTGTCGAAGCTCCTCCCGTTTGCCAATGTGTTGTGCGCGGCGCTCCTCGCTCAGCTCTGGCAAGGGTCTGGGGGGCTCAACGGAATCTCCGACGGAATCGAGCGCGTGCACGAGCGTGCATCGCGAGCGCATCTGGTCCCATTACTGCTCTTCATCGCCATTGCTCACGGAGTCATTCTTGCCCAACTCGCGTTGCTTCCGAGATTCGATCCGCTTTCTCTTCCTGTTGAGGCGATGAACTTCGCCGAGGTGGAACAACTTCCCGGTGTGGTCGCTCATGATTTTCAGTCGGGTGGGTATCTCCTGTATCGAATGAGTGATGCGAGCGGCATTCCGGCCCAGCGCGCAATGATGGATGGTCGAACGAACCTGATCTCCGAAGAGCTGTGGTCCAAGCACCAGTCCGCAATCTACGGCGAGGACGGATGGCGGGATTACTTCGAGCTCGTTCCTACAGCGACGATTGTCTGGAATAAACTGAGCCCTCTTACGCCAAAGCTCCGAGAGGATCCTGAGTGGTGCAAAGTGTTCGAGAATGGGCTCGCTGGACGCGGCTACGCCGTCTTCGTTCGGCGTGAGACAGGACGCTGCCCTGCCGCCTGAACTTGACCGAGGCAAGCTGTTTCTGCAGGACCGTTACGAACCAGACGAGTTCGAATACTCGCGGAGTATCGGGAGGAGAAAGTCTGCGACTCGGTTGCCCATAATCCGCTGCCCTTCCGGCGTGGGATGAATGCCGTCGCTGATAAAATATCGATCGTCCCTGAAGATCCCATCTAAGAGGAAGGGATAGAACGGAAGCCCATTTGCGGCTGCGACTTCCGGAAAGATCTTTACGAATGCTTCCTCAAACGAGGTCGGCTTGGGAAAGATCGGCCGCATGCCAGACATCACAATCACACAGCCGCCGCACCGCGACCGAACTTCATCGATGATCGCCTGCAGATGCACTCGGGTGGTTTCGGGATTGATTTGGCGAAGACCATCGTTAGCCCCGAGAGCGAGGAAGAAGAGCGCGGTGTCCGATAGATCTTGAGTCTTCAATCGGTTCCACCCATCGCCTGTCGTCTCGGCGGTCTGCCCGGCGTTGACGACGGTGAACGGAAGTTGCTCGGCGTCGATTCGCTGTTGCACGACCGCGGGATAGGCCTCAGGCCGGCCGAGGTGATATCCGCTCGTGAGGCTGTCGCCGTAGAAGATGACCTTCCGCCCAATCTGCGTCACGGGCTCGTCCACCGGCGCTGGGGACTCTGAGTTTCCGCCGCCTCCTCCGCAAGCTGTCAGAAGAAAAAGGAACGTGAAGAGCGCGTAGTATCGTCCCATGATGAGTCCCCTGTGGAATGAAATCAGTCGCCGTTTGAACTCGACCTTCATCGGATCGAGTGGTGTCCCTCGATCGCCGCGAGGATCTTGTCTTCTATTGGCCCGACGGTTCCGGAGAACGTACCCCCGGTAATCTGCTCGAAGATCTGTGCGTATCGAAGCCCGAGGTCGACGCGCACTTCGTCGCCGATCTCCGGAGGCGTCCCGTTGCCCATGTATCCCCGTTCAATAAGCCAGCGGCGAAAAAACTCTTTGTCGAGCATCACGGGAGCAGTGCCGGTCGAGAGGTGCTCGTTGTAGCTGGAGGAGATCCAGTATCGGGACGAGTCCGGTGTGTGAATCTCATCCGCGAGGACGACCTCACCGCTCTTGCGGAGGCCGAATTCATACTTGGTGTCCACGAGTATGAGTCCGCGTTCTGCCGCCCGCGCCTGCCCAAAGGCGAATAATCCGGTCGCTCGCTCGCACACCTCATCCCACACTTTCTCGGACGCCTTGCCCGACGCGATGATCTCCTC
The DNA here is from genome assembly GCA_020853655.1 of Deltaproteobacteria bacterium. Lineage (GTDB taxonomy): Bacteria > Bdellovibrionota_C > UBA2361 > SZUA-149 > JADYYL01 > JADYYL01. Next base: position 10,774 of record JADYYL010000412.1, on the reverse strand, counting down.
GCGAGAGATTGGCTCGTCGTGCGTGCCCGATGGGGCCTTCGTTGAGGGAGTAATCAAGGGACGTTCGAGCTTCTGAAACTCTTGCATTCCAGCCGGAAGAGATATTCCGGAGATCGGCTTACCAGCAGAGTAATCGCGCCAGGCGCTCCCGGCGAGGTAACCCCGGATGACGACCTCGATTGGAAGAATCTCCACCTCTTCGGTGATCAGCACATTCGGATGGGGCTGATCGATGACGTGATTGCGCGCAATCGTCGCTGTCTCACGGAACCAGTAGGCGGCCATCTGTGTGAGGATCTGTCCCTTGAACGGAATGGTCGTCAGAATCACATCAAACGCGCTGAGGCGATCAGTCGCGATGAGGACGCGCCGGCCTTCGCGAACATATGAGTCGCGGACTTTTCCGCCGTATCGGGAACCGAGAGTCGAGTATGCGGTCTCGCGGAGGGTGTGCGGGAGCTGGTTGCGGAAAAGCTCTCTGCGATCGTGAATGTCGGAGGTGCGAAGTTCCGGGGCGACCATGGGACGGCTCAGCAGAAAATTACGGTGCTCAGACCGCCGGCGGCGGAACGGAGGAACTGGACGGGTCGGATACTACTTTGACGGGTCGCGCCCGTCAAAATCAGAGGTGGGAGACGGAAGAAAAAAGGCCTCGCACCGATTTCTCGGTGCGAGGCCCCCAGCGTTCGAGATGAGAACTGTTTTCAGGACCCAAGTGATGATTCTGTAGTCCCCGTGCGCGGGATCTAGAGCTGATCACGTTTCTGCGTAGCAGAAACTGACAGCTCTAGGTGTCGCACCGATAGGTGCGACCAGAGATAAAGAGCGGTTCTTCGTAAAGAAATTCTTCTGTCGCCGAAGGCGTCCCTATGAATTTCTTTCTACACGGTTTCGAGAACCGCTCTAGGAGGCCTTTCGGTTCATTCGTGGGCCGACCGCGAGTGAATCTTCACGGCTAAAATCGTCATAGAACTTTCGGAGGCGCTTGCGGAGCATCAGACGTGATCGATGCAGTCTCGACTTCACCGCGGGGCTGCTCAGGTCGAGAATTTCTCCAACTTCTTTGTTCGAAAGGCCGTCGACGTCTCGCAGAACGAACACAGCTTGATATTCGCCGGGGAGTTTGGCGATCGCGCACTCAAGAGCGGCTTTCAGCTCATGTCCGATGGCGATGGTGTCGCAGGGGGTCGTAAAAGCATTCTGGTGTTGGCCGAGTGCGGTCTGCTTTGCAATCTGTGGCAGCACGTCGTCCAAAGAGACGGTTTGGTCTTGGCGGCGCTTGCGGAGCTTCATGAATGCGGCGTTGACCGTAATTCGATACAACCAGCTCGAGAACTTCGCCTTCCCTTCAAAACCGCTGATCTTTCGGTAAACGGTGACGAAGACGTCTTGGAGAACCTCTTCCGCGTCCTCTGTATTGCGCGTGAGGCGCATGGCGAGGCTGTGAACCTTTGTTTCGTATCGACGGACGAGCTGTTCAAAGCTCGCTTCGCAACCCTTCGTGAACTTCTCGATAAGGTCGGTGTCGGAAATCGTGTCTTGCTGCTGTTGGGCCATCTCGTCCTCGTGTCCTTAAGAAACTTGCTAACCTTTCGCTGGGAGCGGGTGTTTTTCCCGAATCTCTTGAATCGAACCTAGCCGAGCGCTTAAGCGAACTTGTCACGGATTTGTAACGGTCTCGGAGAAGTTTGGTAAAAGATGGGCCAAATCGTCTTTTTCGCCGAAGTGAGTGAAACTATTCAGGCCCATCGGTTTCCATTACAGTGCTTGCTCCGAACACCCGTTCGAGAACCTTTCTGACCCTTCGTTTCGAGCGAGTATGCCTATGGAAGCGGCGAAATATGACCCCCGATGGTTGGTCGAACTGGCTCTTCAGCAGTTTCCGGGGGAGCCGTGGCTCGCTGCGGCGCTCGAAAAGTGCACGACCATCGTTGATCGAGACGGCGAGATTCTGTTCTTCGTCGATCGTATGGAGGGGAAGTTTAAACAGAACGTGAATTTGCTCGACCCGACAAAAGGTCGCGTCGTACTCGACCTGTTGGTCGACGGTCGCGTCGGTGCGCTCGAGATCCTTGGAACCCCCTTTGCTCCCGATTCCTTTGAAATCAATTAGCCGATTGTGCGCTCTGGTGTTGCTCTCGCTTGCCGGATGCGAATCCGCGGGCAAGCGCACCGCCGAGATCACCGTGCGCAACGATATTCAGGATTCCACTTTCAACGTTGTCGTGGTGGATCAGATTGAGTCGGAATCGGGCGGGGGAAGGCGTGTCTCGTTAAAACCAGGAGAGGAAGTTCCGTTGACCGGGAAGGGGATCCGGGCGATGCGTTTCTCTCGCCGATATGAAGAATTCACGCGGGTCTACCTGGTTCGCTGTCCGGCGACTCGCGAGAAGCGATTGCTTCTGAAGCTGATCGACGTGCATTTGAACAAGCTCCCGGGCGGATGCGAACTGACCAAACGCGGTAAGAGCGCAGATGGATTCACGACGTGGGAGCCGCAGTGAGAGCACCAACCATTCGCCTGACGGGACCAGAACTGACGCTCTATGTGCTCATAGCGGCTCTCTTTTGGCTGCTCCGCACTTGGTACTGGGACATCACCTCGGAGGAGGTATTCTCAGACATGAGCGACTTCCAGTACATGGCGAACTGTATCGTTCACCACTTTTGTTTCTGGTGGAACGACTTCTTCCAAACCTATTCCCCTCCAACGGTTGCTGTTCTTCGCGCCACGCAGATGGTGCTGTTTGGCGAGAGCATGCTCGCCTGGCGGATCTTTAGCGCGACGATTCTTTTCTCGGGAGTTGTTTGGCTTGCGTTGGAGATTCGTCACCTGCGATTCGGGAGGGTTCTCGGCCCGCTCCTCTTCGCAAGCGTTGCGCTCTCGAAGCCCTCAATCTTTTGGAGTCTCAAGCTCTCGCGTGAAGGGGTTGGAGAGGCGTTCACGTACCTGACGATTGCAGGCATTCTTTTCGCTCTTCGAAATCGCAACGCCTGGAGCGCGATGCTTGCTGGGGGGGTGATGATAGCGGGGGTGCTCGTCCGTGGTAGTGCCGCGCCGCTCGTCATCCTTATCCCGCTCTATCTTCTCCTCGATGGGAGATCCTCGAACCCCGCGCGACGGCGTGCGACGCTTGCAGGCTGGTTTCTCTTCGGGATGATGCTCGTTTGGTCGCCGTGGCTGATCAGGAGCTACCGACTGTATGGGGCGGTCGTTCCGCTTTCGACCCAGGCACCGTATGCGTTTTTTTGGGACCTCGGGTTCGTGACGATCACCTTGGAAGATGGCTCAACTATCACGACGAGCGCGGCCACCCTTCAGGATGAAGCGCCGAAGAATTTTGCGAACGATTATGAAGCGTCGGTTTATGCGAACCGGCTTGTTCGGCTCTGGATTGCTGAGCACGGGGCAAAGCTTCCAGCGATCATGTGGAATCGTCTCTTGCACACAGTTTCAGAGCGCGAGGTTCATCTGACGCAGGTCCCCCGTGACCGCCTGTTACCAGAGCCAGTCAATTTTGCGTTGATCGATAAGTCCGAGCTGTTCGTGGCTCTCGGACTCGTCGGCTATCTCTTCGCGCTTGCGTTATCGCCCCGCTATCTTCTCTTTCTTCTTGCAGCCACCGTCCCATGGGTGAACGCAGGAATACTCGTGGGTTATGGCCGCATGCTCGAGCCGTCGTTGACCGTCATTCTCTTTGGAAACGTCGCCGGACTTGCCGGACTGATCGCTCTCGTGCGACGGCGGAGCGCCTCAACGGCGAAAGTTGATCTGAACTGACGAACTCCCTATCCTTGGCAGGTCAATCGCCTCCAACAAAGAGATCAGTCCATGAGCCGAGCCTCCATCTCCGTCGTGATTCCCGCGTACAACGAACGCAAGACCATTCGCGAAATTGTCGCTCGCGTGAAGGCGGTGCCGCGCGAGAAAGAGATCATCATCGTCGATGACTACTCGACAGATGGGACTCGGAAAATCTTGCAGGAGTTTGCCAGCGACCCGGAGGTCCGCGTCGTTTATCACGAGCAGAACCGAGGAAAAGGGGCAGCGCTGCGCACCGGATTCGAAGCGGCAAAGAACGATGTCGTGATCGTGCAGGATGCCGACCTCGAGTATGATCCCTCGGACTACGAGGTTCTGCTCAGGCCAATCGATGCAGGTCGCGCTGATGTGGTGTTCGGCTCGCGTTTCCTCCACGGCGAGCGCCGGGTTTTGTACTTCTGGCACTCGGTTGGAAATAAGGTGCTCACGCTCCTTTCGAACATCTTCACGGATCTCAATCTCACCGACAGGGAGACCTGCTACAAGGTTTTTAAACGGCCGATCATTCAGAACATCAGTCTCGAATCCGACCGCTTTGGATTCGAGCCGGAGATCACTGCGAAGCTCGCTCGCCTTGGCTGCACGATCTACGAAGTGCCCGTAAACTACTACGGCCGTTCCTACTCAGAGGGGAAAAAGATTACGTGGCGTGACGGAGTGGCTGCGCTGGGACACATCGTTCGTTTTTCGCTCGCGAAGACGCCGTTCATCAAAGACTCGGCGGCTATTCGTGAAGTGCTCGTCTCGCCCGAACCTGAGACCGATGTGGGCGTGAACACCCTCGAAGCCTTCGAGAATGCGGATCGCTACAACCAGTGGATCTTTGAGCGGCTCCGACCGCACGTCGGGAAGCGGGTCATGGAAGTCGGTGCGGGGATCGGCAACATCGTCTCGTGCATCCTCAAGCATCCGGGCGTCGAACGAGTGGTCGCCACCGATATCGGCTCAGAGTCGCTCCGGGTGTTGAAGGATCGTTTTGGCGATGACGATCGATTGGTCACGCAAGTGTGGAATGCGGAGGAAGCGGCGCCACCTCTCATCGCCGATGCGGAGATCGATACGATCATTTGCTCAAACGTGCTCGAGCACATCAAGGACCATCAACTCGCGCTGGAGCAGATGCGCACCGTTCTCAAGCCTGGGGGGCGATTGCTCCTTCTTGTTCCCGCGCACATGGAGATCTTCTCCGGCCTCGATGAAGATCTGGGTCATTACCGCCGGTATGACGAGAAGTCCCTGCGCGCTGTTCTGACCGCCGCGGGCTTTGCCGTGGACGAAGTGTTCGAACACAATTTTGTCGGAGCCCTCGGTTGGTGGTGGGCTGGGAAGGTTCGTAGGCAGCGCTCTCTCCGAACGCGCGATACGAAATCGTTCGACAAGCTTGTGCCATACCTGAAGCAGATCGATCCGCTCCTCGCCCGAACAATGTTCGGTGTGTCTGTCATTGCGATTTCGCGCCCGCGCGAAATGACGAAGGTACGAGAAAACTCTCGAATCGATCCGGTGATCGCCGGAGCCTCGACGGGAATGGATGCCGCTTCGGACTCGGGAAACCCCTGACGGCCGTCGCGGCTCTGAAAGGCCTCGGGATGGCTTGGACGCGCTGAGCCGCCAGGCAAGTATCCGGCTCCGCGATGTAAGGAATGTCATACAAAGCAGGTGCGGATGTACTGGATAATCCTTCCGTTATGTACAGGAGGGAACTATGAAGCCGCTCTTTTTGGTATACATCTGCACTGTAATCGCGCTTTCGTTTTCAACGACTCAGTTCTCGCATGACGTCAATCACTCGACCGCGGCGCGAATGTCCGCTTCGAAATAAATTCTCGGAAATTGCGTCATCGAGACGCGTGTAGAGGAGCGATGAACGCTTCGAGCGATCGGATTGCGAGCTGCGCGCAGGCCTCGCGTCGCGCATGTTTATACGCTCCTTTTCCCCGCATTTTCCCAACTTTCTGCTCGAAATAGCTCGGCATGAGTCCGAAACTAATGTTCATCGGCTGAAAGTCCTTTCGTGTCGGTTCGCTGATATACGCCATGAGCGACCCAATCGCTGTTTCCCGAGGGAAGACGACAGGATCCTGTCCTTGCACGCGGCGCGCAGCATTAATTCCGGCGACGATTCCTCCGGCCGTTGACTCGACATATCCTTCGACTCCGGTGACTTGTCCGGCGAGAAACAGGCCCGGCCTCCCGCGAAACTCCAGGGTCGGTTCCATGCACTTCGGGCTGTCGATGAACGTGTTGCGATGCACCGTTCCCAGTCTCACAAACTCGGCTTCCGCGAGACCAGGGAGTGCGCGGAAGATGCGGAGCTGTTCAGGCTGCTTCAATCTCGTCTGAAATCCCACCATGCTCCAGAGCGTCGCCTCGGTGTTGTCCTGCCGAAGCTGGACGACGGCATACGGAGTGGTCTTGGTGCGGGGATCGATCAATCCAACCGGTTTCATCGGTCCAAACAGCAAGGTGTCCGGTCCGCGATCCACCATCTCTTCAATCGGCATGCAACCTTCGAAGGGCCTGAGATTCTCAATTGAATCTGACTCTACCTCTTGATGACCGCCATATTTCTCTCCAGTTCGAACGGCATCGACAAACGCGTAGTACTGTTCTCGGTCGAGTGGAATGTTCCAGTAGTCATCTCCGCCGCCTTTCTCATATCGGGAGAGACGAAACAGCTGCGAGTAGTCAATTGAGTCGGAGGTGATGATCGGACTGATGGCATCGAAGAACGAGAGGTTGCTGCTGCCCACGAGTTGTTGAAGTTCTGTGGCGAGAGCTCGACCGGTGAGAGGACCGGTGGCGATGATCAGAGGTGACTCGGTGGACGAGTCCGGAATGCTCGCGACCTCCTCCTCCCGAAAAGTGACCAACGGATGACGTCGGAGTTTCTCATCGATATAGGCGCTGAAGACTTCGCGGTCGACGGCGAGAGCGCCTCCTGCGGGGACGCGGGCATGGAGCGCCGCCTCCATCACCAGAGATCCCGCCAATCGCAGCTCCTCTTTCAGCAACCCTACCGCGTTGTGGAGGTCCGCCCCTCGGAACGAGTTCGAGCAGACGAGCTCGGCGCACTTTCCGGTCTTGTGAGCCTTCGTCATGGTGTTCGGTCTCATCTCGATCACCGTGACCGTGACGCCGCGGCTGGCCAACTGCCAGGCCGCCTCGCTCCCCGCCAGACCCGCTCCGATAATCGTTACATTGCCCATGGTTGCCGGAGGATGCTCAGAGCCGCCTAAACTTGTCGGCAGTCCGAGAAATGGGTATTGAACACCTGAATTTTCCTCATCCACCGTCAGCGGTAAATGGGGAGAGTTTACAGATGTGATATTGCGTCCATTGCGCTCGTCACACTGTTGATTCAGAGGCGCTGTTCGGGAAACGGTCTCCGAGAGGCTCGTATGCGAGTACTCGGCATCTGGACCGATTCGGAGTTCAAGCACGCCCTTTCGATTACTAAGAACCGTGCAGTTCGCGGTTCTACGCTTGACCGGTCCGTTGAGTAACAAATTTGCGGGAGCAATTCCACCGATGGCTGTCGAGATCACGATGCCGCAGTTGAGCGATACGATGAGCGAAGGCCGCATCCTTACGTGGCGAAAGAAGGAAGGCGAGCCCGTCAAGCGCGGCGAGGCGCTGGCTGAAGTTGCAACCGATAAGGCCGACCTTGAGATTGAGTCATTCCACCAAGGCCAACTTTTGAAGATCCTCGCACCCGAGGGGTCGACCGTGAAGGTCGGTTCGATTATCGCGGTCATCGGCGAGGCTGGAGAGATTGTCTCCTCGGACGCGCCGAAGGTTGCGACACCTGCTCCTGCCGCGGCGGCACCAGCAGCGAAGTCGGCTGTTGCACCGGCAATGTCCTCAGCGCCAGCAAGCGCTCCGCTCCCGACGACCCACCTTGAAGGGACCAACGGAGTCGATCGCGTCAAGATTTCTCCACTCGCGAAGAATGTCGCCCGTGCCCACGGCGTCGACTACTCCGTGTTGACCGGATCGGGGGAAGGCGGACGAATCGTCAAGCGAGATGTTGAAGGCGTGATCGGCGCGACGCCGGCGCCAGCAGTAGAATCACGGCCACCGAGCCGCGCGCCGACGACGGCGGGTTGGCAGCCGCCGGCCGCTTCTGCTCCTGTTGCTCAAACCGCGCGCGGTGGATCCGAAGATCTCTCGCGGATGCGGCAGACGATTGCGAGTCGGATGGTCGAGAGCAAGACCACCATCCCTCATTTCTACATGACGACAACAGTCGTTGCGGACGAACTGACGCGTATGCGCACGACGCTCAAGGCGCTCCCGCAGTACGAGGGGATCACGTTTAATCACCTCGTCGTTCGCGCCGCGGGGCTCGCGCTTCGTGCGTTTCCGCGCATCAACAGCTCATTCCACGAAGGCAAATTGATGCAGCCGATGGAGATCAACATCGGCGTGGTGACCGCGCTGCCGGACGGACTGCTCATTCCAGTGCTGAAGGGATGCGATCATATGCATCTCGCGGACATCGTCTCTGAAGGGCGCGCCATGATTCAGCGCGCGAAAGGAGGGCGTCCCAAGTCAGACGATCTGGTCGGCGCAACGTTCAGCATTTCGAACGTCGGTGCTCTTCCGGTGGAGAGCTTCAGCGCGATTATCAGCCCCGGCCAAGGAGCCATTCTCGCCGTGGGCGGTATCAACGACGAGCCGGTTGTCGTCGACGGTGCGGTTCGAGTCGGGAAGATCATGCGCATGACACTTTCCGTCGATCACCGGGTTATCGATGGTGTCCTCGCTGGAGAGTTCCTGAAAGAACTGAAGCGCCTTCTGGAAGAGCCGGTGTTGCTCCTCGCGTAAGCGCTTCGTTTGAGCGGAAGAAGTCTATGCTTGAGCTGGCTGAAAAGAGTGTTGAGGCGACGCGTTCTTACGTCGTCGTCGACCGCGGCGCGGGTCAACCGTTCAACGAGATTTTCGCGGAGCAGGAGAGGATTCGAGACGCAAAAGAGAGCGATGCGTCTCTCCCTGACACGTTACTCTTCGTCGAGCATGCGCCGGTGTACACCGCTGGGCGGGGCACGCCCTACGAGGCCCCCGCGCTCGAGGGCTTAGCGCCCGTCGAGTGGCTCGAGATCAATCGCGGCGGCCAAACTACTTTTCACGGACCGGGGCAGCTGGTCTGTTACCCGGTCTTCGATCTGAATCGACACGGGCGGGATGTGCACGTCTTCTTGCGCAAGATCGAAGCCGCCATCACACGTGCACTCGAGTTCTTTGGACTTGCAGCGTTCTCACGCGCGGGGCTGACCGGCGTTTGGGTTCCGGACGAGAACGGCCAGCCGCGAAAGATCGCATCCATCGGTATCGGCGTTCGGAAGTGGATAAGCTTTCATGGCCTTGCCCTGAATGTCTGCACCGATCTGCGCTACTTCCGGGCAATCTCTCCCTGCGGCCAAGACGGCCAAGTGATGATCAATCTCGCCGATCTCTGTGCGGCCCGCGGCATTCACGTGCCGTCGATGGAAGAGGTCAAGCAGGCGCTGGAGCGTGGATTCGTCGAGGTCTTCGATCTCGGTGAGGCGAAGCCTGCTCCTCAACCACGACTGGCGAAGCCCAAGTGGCTCAAAGTCCGCGCGCCGGGATCGCCGGAATATCTCGAAACGAAAAAGATCATCAAGGATCTCTCGCTGCACACGGTGTGTGAGGAAGCGCACTGCCCAAATATTGGCGAGTGTTGGTCGCATGGAACGGCAACGTTCATGATCATGGGAGACCTCTGCACGCGCCGCTGCGCATTTTGCGCGGTGAAAGATGGGAACCTCGAGAGTCTCATCCCGCTCGATCCGCTTGAGCCGATCAAGACCGCTCGGGCGACAGAGGAACTCGGCCTCAAGCACGTGGTGATCACCTCCGTCGATCGCGACGATCTCAAAGACATGGGCGCGGCGCATTTTAACCGCACGGTAGAACTCGTTGCTCAGTTCAATCCGGAAACGAAGATTGAGCTCCTCATCCCCGACATGCGCGGGAAGCGAGACCTCGTCGAGACTATCCTGCGCGGGGATCACGTCAGCGTGTTAAATCACAACGTAGAAACCGTTCCTCGGCTGTATCGAACTGTCCGCCCCGGTTCGAACTTCGTTCGGTCACTGAATGTGCTGCGTTGGGCGAAGGAGTTTTGCCCGAAGGTCAAAACGAAGTCGGGATTGATGGTTGGGCTTGGCGAGAATCGGGAAGAGGTTCTCGAGGTGATGGACGAGTTGCGAAAAGCAAACGTTGATATCCTCACGATCGGTCAGTATCTCCAGCCGACTCAGAAGCAGCTACCGGTGCAGCGATACGTGACCCCTGAAGAGTTCGACGACTATCGAGTCGAAGGACTGCGTCGAGGATTCTTATTCGTCGAGTCCGGCGCGTTAGTTCGCAGCTCCTATCATGCGTGGAAGCACACAGCAGAGCCGGAGGTCGTGAGCGCTCAGTAGTCTGACGTCACGAACTTCTCTGTCGACCCAATTTCCGTTACCGAGTTTCGAGACTCGCCTGCAGATTGCGGAACGCGATGGTGCGCATGCTGTTCAGCGCGCGTTCATCGTCCGACATTTCGCCAAAAGTCTTTGGCGAGCCAAGCGGTTCGAAAATCGAGTTCCAGCCGAACTCGCGTCCTCGCGGGGAAACGATTTTTCCATGCGTCACGCCCTCCGCAAAGACCCGCTCTCCGTTGGGGAGCACGGCTCCAACGACGCTCTTCGCTTCCGCCTCCGGCTCTCCAGAGTTGAGGGCCATTTGCGCAATGCCGATTGTTCCATTCGTTTCAAGAAACCAGCGAATGAAAGGACCCGGGAGGCCTTTGAGTCCTCGTATGCTGAGCGATGTATCTTCGACGAAGACGGAACGAAGTCCCTTCGCAATAGCGGCGTCAAGCTTGGCTTCGACGATTGCTCGAACATCGAGCGACTGAATCTCCGGAAGCTCGTGATGTTC
>JADYYL010000411.1 GCA_020853655.1 Deltaproteobacteria bacterium | reverse complement strand
CGGTGCGCTTAGTGTGCGCGGCTGATTTCGAGCGTTGGGCTGCGGTGTGCCTGTGCTCCGGGCCGGGCATAGGGGCTGCGGATTGTCGTCGCCTGTCGGGACGACCGGCTCTTTACTCTTTCGCGGTTCGTTGTTGTAATGCGCGTCCGATCGATACTGGAAAGGAGATCCACGTGGCTAAGGGACTGATTGAACCTCGAGTTCTGAAGGGATTTCGCGACACGCTCCCGGCGGTTGCGCTTGAGCGCTCGCGGATGATTCGGACGCTGGAAGGGGTGTTCTCCTCATTCGGTTTCACACCGATCGACACGCCGGCGCTCGAATACGCCGAGATTCTCCTAGGCAAAGGTTCGGAGGAGACTGACCGTCAGCTCTATCGATTCACGGATCAAGGTGGGCGCGATATTGCACTGCGGTTCGACCTGACCGTGCCGCTCGCACGATTCGTTGCGGAACATGCAAATGAACTTGGCATGCCTTTTCGCCGATACCACATTGCTCCGGTCTGGCGAGCGGAGAAGCCACAGCGTGGCCGCTACCGCGAGTTCATCCAATGCGACTTCGACATTATTGGATCTGAGTCTCTGCTCGGCGATGCCGAGGTGCTTGGACTGGTTTCTGCGTCTCTCGGGAAGTTGGGAATCGACCACGAACTTCGAGTGAACAACCGTCTGATCCTCAACGGTCTCCTCGAGACCGTCAACGCTGGCGGTACCGCGGCACTGGTCCTTCGGGCGGTCGACAAGTTGGACAAGTTAGGAGCGGAGGTTGTCAAAGCAGAGTTGCGCGAGCAAGGAGGGCTGGACGACGCTCAGATTGCGACTGTGTTTGCGTATCTCGCGCTGAGCGCATCGGACGCCACACCGACTGAGGTACTTCGCGAACTTGATGGCTTACTCGCAAAGAGTGCGACGGGGACGGCGGGAGTGCAGGCACTGCGCACTCTTTTCGCGCATGCTTCAGAGTATGGACTGGCCGGGCGCATGCTTCAGCTCGATCTCTCGATCGCCCGTGGACTCGATTATTACACCGGCATGGTCTTCGAAACTCGGATGGTCGCGATGCCTGCTATCGGATCGATCTGCTCCGGAGGCCGTTACGATAATCTCGTCAACTTGTACTCGAATCGGCGATTGCCGGGTGTGGGAGGTTCGATTGGCCTCGACCGCATATTCGGCGCATTGGAGGAGCTCAAGCAGCTCGATGTGCGAACCAGTCCCGCCCAGGTATTTGTCGCTGTCGGTGATGACTCGTGTATCGCGGGTGCAATCTCGATCGCGCAGAGCCTGAGACAGGCCGGTCATCCGACCGAACTATCTCTTGAGGCTGGGTCGCTCGGCGCCCAGTTTAAGTATGCCGACCGACGCGGCATCGGGCTCGCCGTCATCTTCGGAGAGCGGGAGCGACTGGCGGGCACCTGCGGAGTGAAAAACCTGAAGACCGGGGAGCAGGTCAATGACATTTCGCTCACCGGCATCGCAGCGGAAATCACGCGCCGGCTGACAACTCTTCCCCGGCCTTGATCGACTCTTCGTGGATGAGGCTCGGCACGAGGACGACGAACGTCGAACTTCCCGTTCCTTGCTCCGACTTTCGCACCACGCGCTCGAGCTCTCGCCATCCGAGTTCGCGCTTCAATATCTCAACGAGTGGTCGATCGTCGCGTAAGAGCGCAACATTAAACTTCGCTTCAATGAGCGCCTCTTTCCATCCCTCCTTCGTTTCGAGGAGGGTCTCCACCAGTTCGAGCGGCGAAGGGTCTCCCTCGCGCCAGAGCTCGACCCGCTCGTCGACCGTTTGCATCGCGCCTTGGTTTCGCAACCCGCAACCAACGCTGATCTCGTGGAAAGGCTTTTGTTCCATGCCGAGCGGCTCCACAATGCGTCGATGTCTCTCGAGACTCTTGGCAAGTGGACCGTATCCGGGGTCAACCGTGTAAACCGGAAGCAGGAGTCCGAAGAGGACGGCCACCGGAACGCGCAGCAACCAGCTCCGGAGCGTCAGTCCATAAATGTCATCTTTCGGTAGAAACGAGGTGATGACATCGCCCGCAGCGATCGCGAAGAAAACGAAGAACACAGGGAGGAAGGCGGTCGCAAAAAGGGCAAGGATGGCACTGCCGACGAGCGGCGCAACGATATCGGGGTGACCCCGACGTTTCGCCAGCGGAACGAGGAAGAGGAGGGCGGCGATGGCCAATGCCGTGAGCGGCGTTTCGTGGAAATTCGTCGGCAGAAAGCCCGAGAACTTCGAGAATAGTGGGCTATCCCCTGAGATAGCAAGTCCGATGTCATCCCAGACCCGTAGGCCCTTCGGGTGCATTGATGTGAGGAATGCGGAAATACCAACGATCAGCCCGAACCAAAGAGCTCGGCGAGTTTCTCCCACAACCATCGATGCGAAGGCGTAGAACAATAGGAGCACCAACGCTGCGAAGAACGAGTAGTCGCAATTTACCCATATCAGAAACACCAGCAGGACGTTGATGGCATTCAATGGAGTGAAGACCATAACCGATAAAATGAGCGACTGGGTAAGCGCCACGATGAAGATGTCGATTGGGGTGAAAGAGCTGTTCGCGAGCAGTCCGGTCAGCGCAACAACCGCAACGGCAAACCCTCCAGCGTTCCATCGT
>JADYYL010000410.1 GCA_020853655.1 Deltaproteobacteria bacterium | reverse complement strand
GAGTTCTCCACGATCCCTGGTTGCATCGAAGACGTAACCGAGATCGTTTTGAATCTGAAAGAAGTGAATCTCGACATTGGCGACAAGGAATTTGCAACGTTGCGCCTCGAGGTGAAGGGACCGATGGATGTCACCGCCGGAATGATCCGCGGCGACGGCATTCGAGTCATCAATCCACAGCACCACATCGCGACGATCAACGAAGAGTGCGAGCTCAGCATGGAGATTTCTGCGCGAGTCGGTCGCGGCTATGTCGTTGCTGAGTCGAACAAGGCGGAGACGGATCCGGTTGGCACGATCGTCGTTGATTCGTTCTTTTCGCCGGTTCGGACGGTGAATCACCTCGTCACGAACGCGCGGGTCGGTCAACGCACAGACTACGATCGTTTGACGATCGAAGTCTGGACCGATGGAAGCATGACGCCAGACGACGCCGTTCGGTCTGCCGCTTACATCCTTCGCGATCAACTGAACGTCTTTGCTGGCGTGGAAGAGGTCATCCACGAAGAGAAGGTCGTTCCAGTCAGCGATGAGAAGCCGAAGCTGAACGATAACTTGTTCCGCCGCATCGACGAGCTGGAACTGAGCGTGCGTTCATCCAACTGCCTCGAGAACGCCAATATCAAGTATATCGGCGAGCTCGTTCAGCGGTCTGAAGCTGAAATGCTCCGAACGAAGAATTTCGGTCGCAAGTCGCTGAACGAAATCAAAGAGATCCTTTCGGAGATGGGGCTTGGCCTCGGACTCCGTTTGGATTCGTTCCCGACGCGCGAGGATCTCGACCGGATGTATGAAGCATCAGGTGGAACGGTAACTCACTAACAGTAGCGCTACATCAGTAACAGTAACCCAGTGGGCGATTGAGACGCCATCGGGCCAACAGGTTCGATAGGCATCGACGGACGAGAATATGAATCACAGAAGCGCATTTCGAAAATTTAGCCGGACGCCGGCACACCGTCGAGCAATGTTGCGAAATCTCGCGACGAACCTCGTGCTGAACAATCGCATCAAGACGACCCTTCCTAAGGCGAAGGAGCTCAAGCGCATCGCTGATAAGCTCGTAACCTTGGCGAAGAAGGATACGCACCACGCGCGCCGTCAAGCGATGGCGTTCCTCAACATGATTCATCGCGAAGAGCACGGCTTCGAGGAGAAGTGGACTTCGGTGCACAAACTGTTCACGGAGATCGCTCCTCGATTTGCAAACCGCAAGGGTGGTTATACCCGCGTCGTGAAGCTTGGCCCCCGCCCGAGCGATACCGCCGAGATGGCGTATATCGAGTTCGTCGAGGGCGAGGTGGCCCAGAAGGACCGGAAGAAGCGCCGCACGGTGCGTAAGTCAGCCACAGCAGCTGCAGTGGCACCAGCAGCGTCGAGCGACGCTACTGCGACGGAGTCCGCTTAGAGCGTTTTTCGGGGAGACACGTGTCAGCGTTCTCCCAGGATGATTTTTCCAGGATGAGACTTCCTGGGACGATTCTTCCTGGCGCAACACGCGATCGAGTCGACCGAAGAACCACTTCAGTCGTGCGAGTACTCACTCCATCGAACAGATCATATTCTTTTTCGAGTTCTCTCGTTGCGCAGGCGATTGCGGTTTGCGTTATCCAGCCGCTGCCATTCGCCCGACATACGCGACAAGGAACCGTTGAAGCGTTGACATCGCCGAGTGGATGAGCGGCGAGAGGGCGTGTTCCAAGGTTACTTCGCTGCGGACTACTCGACTCTCGGTTTTTCACGGCACTGCTCATGAGTCGATAGCTGCCCTGAGAAGTGAGTTGGGCTGTAGCAGCCCTCTCGGAGGCCGGCACCTTCGTTGTTTTGAGCGGCAGGGCGTAAGAACCCGCTGAGGGGAGAGCACTGAAAGGATTGAATCGTCCGTTGCCGGATCTACCAGTCTCAAGGTATCGAGACCTGCGATGATCCAGCATCCACTTGGAATTGCCCGTGCGACGGAAAACTATCGGGAAAAGTCGTTGAGGTGGAGTTATAGAGGGGCAAAACGGTTGAGCGCAGCTCCAATTGCCGTATAATTCTGCCGTCGCATGGGAGATAGGACTTTATGAAACTTCTTGAAGGGAAGAAGGGGCTGATAGTAGGGGTCGCCAACGACCGCAGCCTCGCCTGGGGGATTGCCCAATCGTGCCACACCCACGGCGCCGATATCGCATTCACATACCTGAACGAAGCACTCGAGAAGCGTGTTCGGCCGCTGGCGGAATCCGTTGGCTCAAACCTGATCCTGCGATGCGACGTCCAGAAGGACGAAGAGATCGCTGCTGCGGTGGCAGAGATTGAAAAGCAGTGGGGGAGACTCGACTTCGTCGTGCACTCCGTCGCTTACGCGAGTGGAGACGATTTGAAAGATCGTTTCGTCAATACGAGCCGGGAGGGATTCAAGCTCGCGCTCGACGTCAGTGCTTACTCGCTCGTCACGCTGACGAAGCATTGCCTGCCGCTGATGAAAGAGGGTGGGTCGATCCTCACACTGAGCTATCTCGGTTCCATACAAGTCGTCCCACACTACCGCGTCATGGGCGTCGCAAAGGCCGCGCTCGAAGCATGCGTGCGAGAACTCGCTGTCGAGCTTGGTCCCGATCGAGTCCGTGTCAACGTCATCTCGGCCGGGCCGATCAAAACTCTGGCCGCTTCGGGGATCGCTGATTTCCGAGCACTTCTTCAGCACTTCGAAGGCCGTGCCCCAATGCGAAAGCTCGTCACGCAGGAGGAGGTTGGCGACGCATCGGTGTTTTTGCTGAGCGACCTGTCGCGAAGCATCACGGGCGAGTGCATGTTCGTCGACGGCGGATTCCACATCACCGCGATCTGATGCGAGCCGCAGAATCACTGCTTGGCGATTCATAGAAAGAGCGCGACTCCAAAGAGATTGGACGGGCACACACCTCGACCCTAGAACAGAGAAGCTGGATAGGACATGAACGACAAGAAGAACGTTGCGATCATCGTAGTCGGGGGACCGGCGCCT